>CAXBOL010000117.1:0-9326 GCA_963977295.1 uncultured Opitutaceae bacterium | reverse complement strand
CCCGGGTGGCGCAGGAGAGTATCCTTTACGCGCTGTCCGCCGAATTGTTTTTTAAACTCTGTGGGGCTCAGCCCCCGGCAGCGGCGTTTCTGAAGTCGTATTTTACGATCAAGCACGAGTCGGACCGTCCGGTATCGGAAGTCGACACGCTCGAACTCGAAACCGATGCGGCGAGTTGGCTCACCCATACGGCCGAAATCGGTGAACGGGCCGCCAATCGCCTGCTCACGGCCACGCCGAATGAGCCAATTTGCGTGGTGGCCAAACGATTTGCGCCGGGCTTGCAGGAAGCGTTGGTGGTGGTCGATGGGAATGGGCGACCTTTGGGGGTGCTGACCGAAGCGGAGTTTTCCAGTCGAGTCGCCACCGGTGAAGTGTCGGTCAGTCGTCCGGTGAGCGATATCATGTCTTCGCCCGTGATTACGGTGCCGCCCAATATGACGGCAGGGGATATCATCATCACGATGCTGCGCCGTCGTCGTCACCACCTGATTGTCACCGACAGCGGTAAATCGGATGGGCTGGTGTTGGGAATCATTGGCGAAAAAACGGTCCAAGCGATCCACGGCAACGTGCCAATTTTTCTCTCCAAGGAATTCACGCTCGCGGTCGACATCAATGAGTTGCGGCGGTTGCGCGACCGGGCTGATGATTTGCTCCTGCGCTACGTGCAAGGTGAGGCGCCGATTGAGTGGTTGACCAACTTCATCGCCCAAGTGGATCGCATGTTGACAGATCAGGCCATCAAGTTGGCCAAACAGAAATTGGCGACCCAAGGATTGGCAGAGCCGACGTTGTCTTGGGCTTGGGTCGCGCTGCACTCGGAGGGGCGTAAGGAGCGCCTGTTGCGGTCTAGTCAGCGCACCGGTATTGTTTTTGCCAATCCGCCCGCAGGATTCGACGTGGGGGCGGCGCGGCATTGGTTCGGGGCCCTCGCCAACGAGCTTGGCACGGTGTTCTCCGTCTGCCGGTTCCCGTTGGACTTTTACGGCCGTATGGCAAGTAACCCGCAGTGGTGTTTGTCGGTCGATGAGTGGAAGGCCAACTTCGAGCGTTGGATCGCGCAACCGATCGAGCATGAGATCATCTCTCGCACGCCGTTCTTTGACCTGCGGGCTGTCACGGGGGATCGGGCATTGGTCAACGAGATCCGGCTTCACATCCGGGAATGTGTGCGACGCAATCCGACCTTTGTGCCGTTGCTGGCCAACGATGCCATGGCCAACCTGCCGCCAGTTACGCTGTTTCGCGATTCGGTGTTGGATCAAGCGGGCATCCGGTGGGACACGATCAACACCAAGTCCAATGCACTGACTCCGCTGGTCGACATTGCCCGGGTGTTCGCCCTCGGACTGGATCTCACGGATGCCTCTTTTACTCCGGATCGTTACCGGCAGGCGGCGGCGATATTACCCGACTACGCGGAAGTTTTCGCTGATGCGGTGCAGGCCTTCGACCATGCCTTGCGACTGCAAACGCGGGTGGGATTGAGCCGGGGAGACGATGCCCGACTGGTGCGGCCCGATGAGCTGACGTCACTCGAGGTGCAAAGGATGAAAAAGATCTTTCGCACCGTCGCCCAATTAATGGATATCGCGGTGGAGCATTTCCGCGTCGCGGGTCCGTAACCTGCTAGCGAATTATCCCTGATGTCATCCGCACGTCCCCTCCCTCCCGAAGTTGATCGCTATCTCGCATGCGTGGCGGATTTGCCGGGTGACGATCTGGCCATCGATGCCGTGCGCTTTGTCTCCCTCGATTGCGAGACCACCGGGACTGATGCGAAGAAGGATCGACTGATCACGATGGGCGCGATCACGGTGCGCGACGGGGAGATTTTATTGGAGGATCAGTTTGAAGTGATGTTGCGAATCAGCCACAACACTTCGGCCGTTTTGGTCCATGGCATCACCGCCGAAGAAGCGGCCCGCGAAGGGGTGGAGGAGGAGGCTGCCTTGCGCGGTTTTCTGGAGTTTTTAGAGGACGGCGTGATTGTGGGTCATCATATTGGATTCGACGTTGAAGTCATCCAGCGCGCCTGCCAACGCTGTTTCGGCATCGACCTGAGTAACCGATGGATTGATACGATGGAGCTCACCTTGCACCTGGAGGATGCCGGCGCGTTCGAGGCCTTTCGGGATGGCCTCAACACGCGGAACCCGTTTCGCGATTTCTCATTGGATGGGCTGTGTAAACAATTTCACATCGCGCCGCACGACCGGCACACGGCGGCGGGTGATGCGTTTATCACCGCGCAAATCTTCCTGAAGCTCTTGCGGATGGCGCGACACTACGATCGCACGACGCTCGGGCAGATTGCCGAACGCTACATTGATCCGGCGGCAGGCGGGCATTAGTGTCCTCGGTATGAGCACGTCCTACCCGCCGCGAGAAGAGTTGGCCAATACGCTGACCCACGGGGTGGGGGTGGTGCTGAGTGTAGCGGGATTGGTCGCGCTGGTCATCAGCTCGTGGCAGCATGGAGATGCTTGGCAGATCACGAGCACGGCGATCTTCGGAGTCACGCTGGTGCTGCTGTATTCGGCGTCGACGCTCTATCACGCGGTAAAAACGGAGCGGACGAAACTGCTGCTGCGGAAGTTTGACCACGCGGCGATTTTTTTGCTCATCGCGGGGAGTTATACCCCGTTTGTGTTGGTGACACTGCGAGGGCCGTGGGGGTGGAGTTTGTTTGGCGTGGTCTGGGGACTCGCGGTGGTGGGGGTGAGCTTGAAATTCTGGTTTGCCGGACGCTTTCGTTACGTTTCCACCGGTATCTATTTAGGCATGGGTTGGTTGGTGGTGATCGCCTTGAAACCCCTCCTGGCGGCACTCCCGCAGGCAGGTTTCATTTGGCTCTTGGTGGGCGGCGGGTGCTACACCTTTGGCGCGGTATTTTATCTGTGGAAAAGCCTGCGGTATCACCACGCCATCTGGCACGTCTGGGTGGTGGCGGGCAGCGTGTGCCAATGGATTGCCGTCTTTGGCTATGTCATTGGGCCGCGGTGAAAAGAACGTTCCGGGCCGGTCCCTTGGATCACCATGCTAAATTGACGTCATACTTCGTGAAGGCGGCGCCGTCGGTGATGATGGTCAGATTCTCAACCATTGCGGCGGAAATGAGTAATCGATCGAAGGGATCCCGGTGGTGAAACGGAAGCCGGGCCACTCCGAATAGATGGGTTCGACGTATGGGCATGACTTCGATGGCATTGCGTTGGAGCGCGGCGGTCAGCCGGGAGTCAAATGGCTCGGCGAGCTCCAATTTTCCAATGGATTGTTTGATCGAAATTTCCCACAGACTGGCGTCACTCAGCACGCACGTGGTTTTGTCGGATTCAATAATCTTGCGCGCCCGTTTACTCAATCGGGTGTCGCCCAGGAAAAACCAGAGCAACGCATGGGTATCGATGAGCACGTTCACTTCGATTCGTAGTCCTTAAAATCCTCCAAGGGTGCGGTGAAATCGTCGGCGATGGATTTCACCAAATCCTTCTCCCCGCCGAAAACACGCTTGCCGGAACCGTCTTTCCGCACCGCACGCAGTTCAGCGATCGCTTTGCCGCGGCGGGTGATGTGGATGATTTCGCCCCGTTCGGCTCGATCCAGCAAGGCGGATAACGTGTTCTTCGCTTCAAAGGTCCCGATCTGCATTTGGGAAGAGTTAGCTAACTCAGTTAGCTAGTCAATATTCGGGTCAATCGGTCGATAGTGAGGGATTGATTTACGCGTGCATGACTTGGCCGCCGTCGATGTTGAGGGTTTGGCCCGTAATGTTTTTGGCGTGATCGGAAGCGAGAAAAACGGCCATGGCGGCAAATTCGGCGGGGGTTTGCCACTGACCAAGCGGTGAGACTTGGCGGATTTTAGTCTCGGCCCACTCGGTGTAATCTAGGCGTGCTTCGGGTGCGAGTGTGGCCTGGCCGGCGGCCCAGACCGATTGATTGAGCTCGGTGCGCACCATGCCGGGCGAGATAGCGTTGGCGCGGACCCCGTGCGGGGCGAGGTCTCGGGCTACGCAGTGCATGAAGTTGATGAGGCCGGCTTTGGCGGCGCTGTAAGGAGGATCCGTTTGGGAGCCAATTTGACCGGCGACGGAAACGAGAAAGGAAAACGAGCCGTGTTGGCGTTCCGCCATGCGGGGGGCAAAGGCGTGCGCAACATTTACTGCGCCGATAAGGTTAATCTCGAGCACCCGTGCCCAATCGGCGGGATCAATATTCCAGAAAGGAAACCCGAACTTACCCGACCCCACGCCGACCGAATAAACGATGTGATCGACGTCGGTTTGCTGGGCCGCAAATGCCTGCACCGTCGCCAGATCGGCTACGTCTCCCGTGACGATATCCCCGACCGTGTGAAGCGGAGGCTTCGTGTTGTCCCGGTCGAACCCGGTGACATGGCAGCCTTCGGAATGGAAACTTTCAGCAATCGCACGGCCGATTCCCTTGGCTGCTCCGAAAATGACGACGCGCTGACCAGTGAGATTCAATTGCATGGGGATGAGCGTTAACGGGTGGCAGTGGGGGCGGTGTTCACGATGGGGAACCGAAGCGACCGTGATCAGTCACCGGTTTTCTGGGAACGACAAAATAACCCGGTATAAGGAGACCGGGTGGTTTTGCCGGTGAAGTGATCGACGTCGTCCAAGTTGTCGTCCACGGTTTAGGCCTCGTCTTTTTCTCCAGCCTTATCCCCATGAGAATCCCAATTTCCCCATGCCGCTCCCTCTTTTCCTTTGGCGTTTTGATCATCCTGTTTGGTGGCCTTCCGGCCATTGCTGGAGCTCAAGCGACTCGTCTCGTGCAAGCTGAAACGAAAAA
Source organism: uncultured Opitutaceae bacterium (assembly GCA_963977295.1). Classification (GTDB taxonomy): domain Bacteria; phylum Verrucomicrobiota; class Verrucomicrobiia; order Opitutales; family Opitutaceae; genus Actomonas. Next base: position 4,503 of record CAXBOL010000117.1, on the reverse strand, counting down.
CGGACTCGTGGAAGGCGTGGTGAGTGCGGATGGACTCGTGCATGCGTTCAAGGGCATCCCTTACGCCGCGCCGCCCATTGGAAACTTGCGCTGGCAACCCCCGCAACCGGCGGCGCCTTGGGCAGGTGTGCGACCCACCCATAATTTTCCGCCGCGAGCGATGCAGGTGCAGGTGTGGGACGACATGTTTTTTTACGACGACGGACCGAGCGAAGATTGCCTTTACCTCAACGTGTGGACGGCGGCCAAACCCGCGCCGAAACCGTTGCCGGTCATGGTGTGGATCCATGGCGGGGGATTCCGAGCAGGATCTACCTCGGAACCACGGCAGAATGGGGAAAATTTGGCCAAGAAGGGGGTAGTGGTGGTCAGTATGACTTACCGCATGGGCGTCTTCGGGTTCTACGCGCATCCGGAATTGTCGGCGGAGTCGCCGCACGGCGCCTCGGGCAACTACGGGTTGATGGATATGGTGGCTTCTCTAGAATGGGTGCGCGACAACATCGCGGCCTTCGGGGGCGATCCGCACAATGTCACGATCTTTGGGGAGTCAGCTGGTTCGTTTGCGGTCAGTCTGTTGATGGCATCGCCCACCGCCGAAGGGCTATTTCACAAAGCCATTGGGGAAAGCGGTGCGGCGTTGGGGCGGGTGACGCCAAGTCGTGAGAAGGCGGAAGCAGCGGGAGTCGCCTTCGCCCAATCCACCTACGGTTCCACTGCCTTGGTGGATCTGCGCGCGGTGCCGGCGAAGGCGTTATTGGTGGCCTCGGAGCAAGCGGGCCGTTTCGGGCCCAACGTCGATGGTTGGTTTTTGCCGGATCAACCGGCCGCCATCTACGCGGCTGGTCGGCAAAGCGAGGTGCCGTTGCTCGCTGGATGGAATCTCGACGAAGGCGGCCCGGGAGCAATCTTCGGTCGCAGCGAGCCGACGCTGGCGAACTACCTTGCTGCCGTGCAGGTCAAATTTGGCGATGCAGCCGACGCATTTCTGGCCGCGTATTCAGCATCCAATGACGCAGAAGCCCGGCGAGCGGCGAGTGATTTCGGGGGCGATTCGTTTATTGGTTATGGCACGTGGAAGTGGATCGAGGCGCACGCGCGCTCTGGTGAAGCGCCGGTCTATCGCTACCTTTTCGATCACCCCTTGCCGCTGGCATTGGATGCCAAAGTGAACGATCAGCCTCGAGCCGCCCACTCGTGGGAAATTGAATATGTCTTCGGGGTGTTGGATTCGAAAGCCCTGCCGTGGAGGCCGGAGGACTATCAAGTTTCCGAGCTCATGATGAATTATTGGACGAATTTCGCCAAACGCAGCGATCCCAATGGTCCGGGTCTACGCGAGTGGCCAGCCTATCAATCGGTCGGTAGTCCTGTGATGCACCTTAGCCCCGCGCCCACCGTTACCTCTGACGATCACCGGGTGCGGTATGAGTTCATGGATCGGCAACCGATGGAATAACCGTGCCATCGAGCTGGAGCTCGGCCCGCACCCTTAATTGCGTCGATGCTCCTCCGAAATTAGGCGCGGATTTTGTGGAGATGGCTTTAGATGGTTTGCTTCTTCAATCGCGTTTGAGCCCGTTTTTCGGTTTGGGGAAGGGCTTTCAGGGCGCGTTCCAGCCGGGTGGTAGATAAACGCAGGAGCAAAATTCGGCGGCTAAATACACGGTTGGTGGGGTGAATTGAAAATTCCCTCATCTCCGACTTGGCGGCGCGTAGACTTCGCAGTCTGCCCACGGTATCGATGCAAAAACGGTCTTCCTGAAAGTGGTAGCGACATAAACCCCTGATTAATGGCCATACCCAACGCAGAGGAGCGTGGAGCGAATGTTGGAGTAAATGCGCGCTGTATTCCTCGGGGGCAATCCGATGGAAGGTGCAATAGCGTTCGGCGAAAGGATCGCCGGGAGAAGAAGTCGTCATGTTAGGAAATTTTGGTCGGTATCGTCGAATGCGTTTGCCGGTAAAGGAGTGTCCACGTCTTCGATTCGGTGCTGCCGTTTATCATCGCCTGATCGAGGATCATCGATGTCGTAACCTCGGGCAGAAGGTTGAGTTCTGTCAGGTAATTACGGTTGAGTCGGTCGAGCATCGAAATCGAGCCACCACGGTCTGGTGCTGAGCGGTTATGGTATTAAGCTTAAGGGTCATCAGCGAATTGTCGGAATCTGAGACGGAATCTGGTCACTGGGGAGTGGCACGGGAGTGGTGGATGAATTTTTAGAGTTGAAAGCGCCCGGTTAAGAGGTGCGCGGAGGAATCTCCTGCACCGCAACTCGAGGTGCTTTGCTCATCCTATCATCTTTTCCGCTGCGCGTCCTGTCGTTTTTTAGCGACAAGAAATGAATGTAATTCATGGCGTGCGATCAGAACGGAGTGAAACCCGGGAGGTTGTGCTTGAAAAATGCTGGTGGCGTTGAGTTGGAAAATCGTGAACGAGGTTGGTATCGATGCCGGTGCGTTTTTACCTCTTAACGTTGGGAGGCAGGAAAGGGGCGATTCATCTGAACGCGCCGCGCCGGTAGTCCAGCGACCCACCAGCGGTCGAATATTGAATCATCAAATCCCGGGAGAATTGACTCGATTTGCGGACTCCGCGTTACGGGCCAACAACGGTCTCCCGTAACAATGAGCCGGCAGCTGCGCTAGGTTTCGGGGGCGAATCCGTCGGCGGTAGTGGAGTCGAAGCGGTAGGCTCCGGTGCGGGTGGTGCCGCTGCGGGTGTTGTAGAGTTCAATGACGCGAAGCAGTTCTGAGAGGCTGAAGCGGCCATTGCGATCAGTGTCAGCGCTATGGAAACGGGCGTTTGTTTCGCCTTCTCCGACTTCACGTTCATCGGGCATAAAACCGTCGATACTGTCATTAGAAATCCGATACCGACCGGTGCGAGTGCTGCCGAAGCGAGTGTTGTAGAGTTCGATGACGCGCAACAATTCGGAGAGGCTGAGCCGCGAGTCACCATTGGCATCGGCGGAATGAAATGGCGGGCGTAATCGGAGTGGATCAGGCGTAATCAGGGTTTGAGACGTGCTTCCGGAGACCGGCACTGCCACTAGGCCAGCAATCTCCACCGTGCCACTCGCGGAACTGGGAGCTCGCAGGGTGTAGCTTTGGGTGAAGGGTGATGGGGGCAGTTCGGTCCACGCCCACTCCAGCAGGTCAGTCGTGCGGTCCGTCCTCGCTGACCAATTCCCATCCTTCCGGAATCAGGACGCTGAGCGTGAGCGAGTCCATGGTTCCGGACCAAACCACCTGCTGCATCACGGTCACGGTTCCGCCGGGAAGGTATCGATCCTCGGTCCCTTCGTGGCTGGCGGTTACGGAGATACCGATGGGGAACACGGCTACGAATATCGGTTGCGACCAAATCACTCCGGCCTCGTTGGACACCCGGACTTGATAGCGGCCGGTGTCGGACAAAACCACTTCGTCGAACGTGAGCAGGGATGAGGTTTGATCGAGCAGGGCTTCGCCGTTGTGGAACCATTGATAAGCCAATGCTCCGCCGGTCGCGTCGATGCCCAGGATCTGCCTTTCCCCGAGGGACAAATTCACGGTGCTGGGGTGGGTGGCGATCTGGGGTGGTGTGATGATCGAAATCCGGACGGATTGGCTCAACACTTCGCCGGTGGGTCCGGTGGCCGCCAGCGTGTAGTCCCCGGTATCCCGTTCGTTGGCGGCCTGGATGACCAACGTTTCGGTCGCCGTGCCGGACACGCGTTCACTGGCCTCCACTTCGACGCCATCGCGGAGCCAGCGCAGACTCGTGACGCTGCCCCTCACATCGGCGGTCAGCACGAGAACTTCGCCGGGAATTGCCGGGCTTGCCAGGGGGTGTTGAAGAAATTCCACCGTTCGGGGGGAAGCGTTGGCCCGAATGTAGAGTTCGTTCCCGGAGGCGAGCAGGTCACCGCCTTGACTGCTGAAGTGGTAAGCTCCGGGAAGCCTTGTTTTCCGCCAGACCAGTCCGTCTTCGGAGACTAGAATGTAGTCGATGGTGGCGGCGTAAAACCGGTGACCGTCACTGACGAGGGAAGTCACGCCGTCGTTGAAATTAGAATACCGTTGAGTCCAGGTTGATCCGTCGGGGGAGGTGTAAATTTTCCCGCCACTCGAGGCCCCTCCGATCACAAACTTCGCTTGGTCGAAGACCAGCCCATGCAGGCTGATATCCATCGTCGTGAGACGAGTCCAAGTAGTGAGGTCGGTCGACATCCAGATGTCTTGGTTCATGGTGACGAGGTAGCGACCATTGCCGTGAGCGATTGCGCTCGGGATTCCGGTGGCGTTAGCGATGGTGTGAAGGGTCCAATCCACGCCATTCATGGAGCGCGCGAACTGGCCGTTGATGCCGAGGGCGAACCACTGGCCGTTGACGTAGGCAATTTCGACCACCGAGCTCGTGAATCCAGCGATGGCCTCATAAGCCCAGTGGCTACCATCCGTGGAGCGCCAATAGCCGCCCGATTTTTCCGTATCGGTGGCCAGAAACAGTCCGCCGCC
>CAXBOL010000116.1:0-9336 GCA_963977295.1 uncultured Opitutaceae bacterium | reverse complement strand
CTTCGATCGTATCCGCATCCTTGGGACCTTCGCCCCAGCGCTGGGATAAGTCAGGCGTCACATGATAAACGTAGCCACCGTGGGAACTGATGGTTTGGAAAAAGGCGACCCCTTTGGCCAGGGCCGCGGAGGCATTGGCCGGCAGGTCGGCCCCGGAAAGCCAGACGGGTGCTGCCAGCAAAAGACTACCGAAGGTGGATTTAAGAGACATGGCGGGGGGACTCCGATGGGGTTGGGGGGGCGGTTTGGGGATAAGATCAGGGACTCTTGGGCAGGCCGTTGATCACGACGTTGCTGAGGGTTAGATTTTCGATGCCGGTCATGACGCTAGGGAGCGCCACGTTGTTGAATTCGCAGTTGCGCACGGTGACGTTGTGAATCGGCAGTTCCTCGAGACCGTGAAAGTAAAACGCGCGGGGCGATTTTTGCGAGGTCACATTCTCCATCACGATGTTGCGCACGGTGGGGTAATGTTCGCCCCGATCGTTCTGGTAATACATGTTGATGCGGAAGACCGCGTCAGCGACCTGACCCACTTTCACGTTGCGGAAAAATACGTTTTCGACGAAACCGCCGCGCCAGGAATTGGACTTGATGCGCAGGGCGCGTTCGAGATGAGGGCTGTCCATCACGCAGTCCTCGGCAAAGACGTTGCGCACGCCGCCCGACATCTCGCTGCCGATGACTACGCCGCCGTGACCGTCGAGCATCAGGCAGTTGCGGATGATGATGTTTTCCGTGGGCACATTCACGCGGCGACCATCCCCATCGCGTCCGGCTTTGATTGCGATGCAGTCATCGCCGTTGTCGAAGTGACAGCCTTCGATCAACACATCACGACTGGATTCCGGATTGCAGCCGTCGTTGTTGGGTCCGTGTCCGATGGTCGACACATTGCGCACGGTCACATTTTCACACCGGGTGGGATTGAGAAACCACATCGGTGAATCGCGAAACGTAACGCCCTCGATCAAAATATTCCGACAGCGGTAGGGTTGCACAAAGACCGGTCGCAGGCCCGGGGTCGTTAACCCAAAAATACGTTCTGCCACCGGCCGGTTCGTCTGACCAGGTTCACCGTAGCGGCGGGCGAGTGCGATGTTGGCCCCCTTGTCCTTGCCCGGGCCCCACCAGTTTTCAATGGAGGCTCGACCATGAAAGGTGCCCGAACCGGTGATGCCAATATTCTCCTGCTCAAAGGCATAAATGAGAGGCGAGTAATTCATGAGTTCCGTGCCCTCGAAGCGGGTGTAAACCAGCGGTTCGTAGTCGGCCGGATTGGTGCTGAAATTGATCGTCGCACCCGCCTCGAGATGCAGGTTCACGTTGCTCTTGAGGTGAATCGGCCCGGCGATGAACCAATCTCCCGCGGGCACGACCACGCGGCCGCCGCCGGCGTCGTGGCAGGCCGCGATGGCCGCGTCGAGCGCAGGTTTGATGTCGGTGGCGTTGTCCGCCTTGGCGCCATACGTCGTGAGGCTGAAATCGCGATCCGGGAAGGTCGGCGCCACGATGCGGGCCAGGATTTGCGGCACGAGGTCCCAACCGACTTGTGCGCTGGCGGGCGATCGGACGGTCAACACGACCCGTTGGTAACGCGTCAACTGCGGCGAGCCGTTGTCGGTCACCTCGCATACGATGTGCAGCGTCTGGCCTTCGATCGCATCGGCCGGCACGACGAAGGAGACGGTAGTCTGGTCGGGCGCGTCAACCGAGATGCCGCCCGGATAGGAGCCGGCCTCTCCGTAGTGCCACCAACGATACCCCAGTGCATTACCGTCGGGGTCGGTGGTGCCGGCGGCACTGAGGGTGACGGTTTCGCCGGGACGAACAGTGAGATCCGCCGGATGGGCGAGCACGACAACGGGAGGGTGATTGGCGGCAGCGTAGGGTTTCACGCACCAGTCGGCGCGGGCGGCAAAGTCGTTTTGCAAGGCTTCCGACCAGCGCCACATGGGTTTGAAATAGGCGCGGCGCTGTTCGGGGGTAGAAGTCGAACCCTCGCGGAGACTGCTGCGACCCCAACCGTTGCTGCCATACCAGCGACCAGCAGGGTATTCGTAGCCAGGCACCGGCACGGGATCGAGCCAGGTGTTTTCCCGCACCCGCACATAGCGTCCGCCCCAGCCGCCCCAATCGGGCGATTCCAAGCTGCGCAAACCGGTTGGAATCGTGTGCAGAAAGGCGGGAGAGTCGCCTTCCGAGCGGAAGTCGCCGTTGTCGTGCGCGGCGTAGATCGCGGTGAGGGGGCCGTGGCCTTCGAGGATATTTGCCTTCATCCACGGGCCTTCAAAATATTGGTGCAATTCCGGCGGTTGCACCAGTTTCCAGCGGTAGGCGATGGCTTCGAACTGATCGGAGATGATGGTGGGAATGCGATACTTGCCCCAAACCGGACGAATGTAGTCCTGATAGGTGCGATCCTGCTCCCAGATGAAGTAGAATCTGCACTTGGCAGCGACCTCGGCCATGCGCTCGGGATAGGTTTCCTCGATCGTCTTGAGGGCACGGGCAATCGTGTTGGTGCCGCCCCAAGCTTGCAGCCAAACCGGACGCGCGTCGGTTTTGTCCAGCAGCACCTTGACGATGAGTTCGGACCCGACCGTCACTTCCTCCATCTCGCCTTCGGTTTTGGTGTTACCCAGAACGGTAATCGAGCGGAGGTAGTCGGGGGTGGGATAGGCCGGATCATGCTGGATGAGGTTCGGGTAAACCTGCTCGTAGGCGTTGAGGTCGGGATCGATCCAGTCATCCCCTGCCCACTGATGGCCTTGCCAATGATATTGGGAGCTCGAGGTGACGATGCCCTCGATGTCCCATTCGTTGGCGTAGAGCAAAAACCGAATCATGGAACATTGGTCGTCAATCTCGCCGTCGCTGGTGATGAGCACGCGGGTTTTTTCGGCGGCTAGGTCGGGAGTGACCAAGCGCAAGAAGCAGACTACCAGACAAGAGAGTTTCAGCAGACGTTGGGTGAAGGAGTGCATAAGAGCGGTTTGGAAAAAGAGGTTAGTTGCCCGGGGCGGTCGGGAGCTTGCGGGGGTCATCCGTCGCTTCGAGCACGAGGACCCAGTCCTGGCCACGGCCGGAAGTGGGTGGGGTGTAAATCTGGAAGGTTTGTCCGTCCCAGGCGCGACCCGACAGGCGAAATTCATAGCTCACGCCATAGCGGGGATCGAACCACGATTGGCGCACGAAGGCGGCGGGCACGATACTCTGATCCAGCGTGAAAGACGCACCTTGAGACGAGTAGACGATGACGCGCGAACCATCGACCGCGCGCATGGCTCGGATTTTTGATGGTCCCCGGATCGGGCCGTCGATAATGAGGGTTTGGTCGGGGCGCAGGGTCGCAAAATTTTGGGCTTCCATGAAGCGGCGCATCAGCCCCATTTGGCGCGCGCCGGGATGGTCGATGGCCTCATACCAAGGGATGTTGGCGTCGATCGCCGGGGTGCGTCCCGGCTGCCACATTTGCCAGATGTTGTTGTTGCCGTAGGTGTGACCGCAGGCTCCGGCCATGACAGACCACCATGCCGCCTGCCGCGCGTCGTCGTCATCAAAGCGATCCACCCAATTGTGGTCCTTCAGGTAAAACCCGACCGGGATACCTTCATAGCGTGGCTCGCCATCCAAGGTAGGCCGCAGCGGAGTCAGCGCGAGGTCGTGCTCGGCGTAGAGGCCGGTGTCGTGGTTGCGCTCGCCGTGGGAAGATTGAGACATGTGAAAATCGAGCCACGTCGCGTCATGTAGTTGTCGGGAAGACTGGCCGGGACCCCGGGGGTGAAAGGTGATGAGGTGCGCACCGCCGTCACCTTCACGCAATCCTGCGGCCATCGCGTCGATGGAGGCGCGCTCCTCGGTCGTGACCACATTCTGGTCGCCGCCGAGAATCCAGATGAGGGGTTGCTCACGGTAGCGTTGACCCAGGAACCGGCCGTAAGCACGGGCGTTCTCCGGGGTGAAAATATTGTCATTGGTCGACTTCCAATACTTGCCCCAGCTGGGCAGGAAGCCGATGCGGAGGCCCAGCGATGCCGCCTGGGCCACGATGAAGTCGACATGGGCAAAGTAGGCTTCGTTGGGACGCGCCGGGTCCAAGTCGATCAGCGGCAAGTCCCCGTAGGCGTTCGGCACCGTAAGCCCATCGATTTCGGATAACGCGACCGCTTGGATGACGGTGAATCCTTTGCGGGCGCGATCTTCCAAATAACGCATGGCCTCTTCCCGGTTGAGGCGGTGGAACAGTTCCCATGCGGTGTCCCCGAGGTAGAAGAACGGCCTGCCATCAGTCGACTGGAGGTGGCGTCCATCGGGCGTGACTTCAAGACGAGTCGGGGTGGCGGTAAGGGGCAATGAACTCATCGTGGCAAAAAGTAGGGCCCAGAAAAGAGCGCGGGTCGCGGATCGGGGGGGCGTAGGATTTGAGGTGATCATAAATCAGGAGTCTGCGGGGCAGGTGCGAAGGGGTTTCGTCTTACTCCAAGAGGTCGGACAGCTTGAGTTTGACGCGACTTTCGACCGCATTCCCTTCGCGCAAACCGGGAAAGAATCGGACGAAGCGCATGACGGAGTGAATTGGCGGGGAGGCCTCTCGCGTCTCAGCTTCATCCGTGCTCAGGGAAATGATGCCGCCACTCGGATCGATCTTCGCAAAGATGTCCTGTTGGAGCCCGGCCGCCTTAAGTTTGCGGCGCAATTGATCCCGGGGCGCGAGCAACATGAAACCAGGCGGGCGAGTCGCCCCGCGGTTTTGGGTTAAATATTCACCAAGGAAATGCTGGTAAAGTTGCGTTGCGTTCAACTCGCTCTGATTTTTCGAAAGGTTGGTCGCGACCTCCTGACCCCCGGCATAGAAATTGAGCGTGCACCCGATGAGGTGAAAGCCCTGCGGCAGGTTGCGAACCTCAACCGTCACCTTCCGGGGTTTCTTCCCGACGCGACCCACGGAATGAAGCTCCAGCGCCTGCAGCTTCTTTAAGGGCTGGCGCACGTCGACATAGCGGACGGTTACCGCGAGGAAGCCGTCCTCAACGGTGTGGGGAGTGGATATCACGCACTTGAACTCGAGGCCGTCGGCCAGCGAATCGTATTCGTATTCGAAAGGCAGGTCCCGAACCGAAGCCGGCTCAAAGTCGATCGCGGCTGCATCGCGCTCCAGATCATCGGCCCGGTCGCTCGCGTAGTCGTCCATGACGTCCCGCAGGTTTTCGATGCGTTCAGATTTTTCCTCGATCTGGGTTTGCCTGGCGGCGTCGGTCGCCCGGGGTCCGAGAGCCATCTGGCTGATCATTAGGTCCGCTTTATCCATGGCCAACGCGGACTCTTGTTGGCGGATGCTGGAGGTGACTCCGAACTCGAGCTCGGCCATTCTGCGATCGAGCGCGATGCGCAGGCTGGCAGCGCGCATTTTTTCGATGTTTGCTTGAATCGGGCTAAACTTGGTGGCGCGGATGGTGCGATAGCCCTGCAGCTGGCGGATGGGAACGACCGCCGTTTCCGTTCCCAGCTGGAGTTTCAATGAGCGGCGACTCACCCCCACGACGCGCTGAAAGACGCCTTCGTGCTTCGCGGTGATCTCGGCACCATCGAATAGGAAGTAGGGCCCGATGTCGTCTGACTCAGATCCTGCTGCAGGGGCCACGCCGAACAGCTGGGTCGCAAGGAGGACCGCCACGAATCCAGAAACTCGCCAGCGGACGCTTCGGAACGAATGAGAGAACAGGTTCATGGCACGCGATCGACTTAGGGTTGGACGTTGATGATCACCCGCTGGTAACGCGTGAGGGCAGGCGTGCCGTGGTCGGTGACGGCGAGAATCACATGTAGCGTGCCGGCGCGGCCAAATTTGGTGGGGATAGTGAGCGAGGCGTTCATCTGATCCGACTGATCGATCGTCAGGGGGAGGCCGGTGCGGGCGGTGCCTTTGGTGAAAGTGCCGGGTTCCTTGTAGTAAATCCATTGATACGAAAGGGCGTCGCCATCGGGATCGGTTGATCCTGCAGCGCTCAGTTTGATCACGTCGCCGGGTTTGGCGGCGAGTGCGTTGGCGTGTGCGAGCTGGGCGACGGGTGGGTGGTTGGCGTCGGTGTAGGTGGGGGTGACGCTCCAGATCATGCGCGCCTCGAAGTCGTTTTGGTAAGCGGTGCGCCAGCGCCAGATAGTCTCCTTGTTGCCGGTGTGCCACTTGCCATCGTCGCCGAGCACCTCGTCCTGCGCGTCGGCCCAGAAGGGTCGGGTCTCGGCCTGCAAATGCCACTTGCGGAGCTGCGGCGTGCCGAACTCATAGCGCCCGCCCCAACTGCCCCAATCGGGATGTTCGGGATGGCCGAGTCCGTTTTGGATCAAATAGAGAAAAGTCGGGGTGTCGCCTTCCATGAGGTATTTCATGAACGGATACTGAGCGCCGAGCGGCCCCCGGTTGCGGATATGGGCGTCGAGCCAAGGGTTCTCCACCATGGTGGGATCCGCACCGACGAAACGACCGTGAAAATTGTCCCCACTGATACCGGTCCACGTGGCATGATGGTAACCTTCGAGTGGTTCGAATCCGGGACTGGCGATGTAGAAAAGATCGGGGAAGTTTTGGCGGATCCACGGGCCACTGTCGTCCTGATCGGAAACGGTGTAGACGCGAAGTTTGGCGACGAACTTGGCGAGGGCGGCGGGTGAACGGGTCGCCTTCACCTTCCACAACGCCTGGGCGAGAACGTTGGGACCGCCCCAGGCGGGCACCCACAACGGGCGCGGGTCGTCGCGGTCAGCTGCGGCGATGAGTTGCTCGGAACCCGCTGAGTCCATGCCTTCGCCCACCGCGTGCATGCCGTAGTCAGGCAGGCCCTCGGTGATGACGGACAAGAGATGCTCGACGGTCGGATAGCCGGGTTCATGCACCGCCAAATTGGCCTGCACCTGACTGTAAGCTTCGACGATCTCGCGGATGCGCCAGGCGGCGGTCTCTTTCTTCTGGTGAACCGAAGTGGTGGCGACGAGTCCCTCGACGTCGAACTGGTTGGAGTAGGTCAGAAACCGCACCATCGACATGGCGTCGTCGGGCTCATTCTCGATGTCAGTGAGAATAAGAATGCGCGTCTTTTCCACCGGCGCGGCGGACAATGCGCCAACCAGCAGAAGACTTTTAAGAAAAGCGAGGAGGGGCTTCATCGTATGGGGAAATCAGGGGTGGCCGGAGAGTCTAGCCCGCCACGCCGGGAAGTCTCGCTCGAGCAATTCGACCGGCCAGGTGCCGTGGTAACTGTAGCCGCTGCGGCGCTCGTAACCGACTTCGCTGAAGACGTAGTGAAACACAGAGTCGCGATCAAGGTAGAGCGGGCGGTTGGTCCCGAGTTCGTAGAAACGCGCCCAAAGCGCCGGGGCGTTGGCATCGGGCACGAGGAACTTTTCCAACCGACCATCCGGACCTTTTTTAGCATCAACACGTTGCCCGGTGAGGGTCACCGCGCGGAGCCAAGCCACGGCGCCTTCGACGGCGGCGACCACCTCGGGCGCGGGATTTTCGATCGACATGAGAAAGACCACAACGTCCACGCTCTCCTCTCCGGAAAGAGAGGGCGGTTCGTATTTGCGCGCCCACGCTGGCGCGAGCGTGGTCTCGTCGTGTTGCGCGCACCACGCCGTGAGTTGGCCGTCCTGCACAATCTGCGTCTTCAGGATACAATCGAGTCCCCGTTGCACGGCCTCGGCGGCTTGAGCGCGTCGCTGGTCATCAACAAATCCATACGGCACCTGCCCGGTCGCGACATCACGCAGCAGATTCATCACCCGCATCATCGCTCCGTCATTGTAGGTGATATGATCGTAATACCCGCCACGCAGCGGCCAAAACTGCGGCCAACCGCCGTTGGTATACTGGGCGCTAAACAGGTAGTCGAGACCCCTCGCAAACGCCGCACGATAGGCGAACTCATCGGTCGCGTGGGCCATAAGGGCGAGAAACTCCATCGGCACGGTCGTCGCGTCGTTGTCGATACTGTTGGCCCGGCCTTGACCGGGAGGAGGGTAATCGCCGGGCGTGAGCGGCGGACGGGCGAGATCGGTGCTCTTGGGCCAGCCGCCCTGATACGATTGGTATTGCACGACACTGTCAGCCAAGGTGCGGGCCTCGGCCGAGCCATACCAGGCGGCGTTGTGACTGAGCACACGGTTGCTCCAATGCGTGACTCTGCGCGCACCGGGTGAGAACGGGTCAGCCAGAAAACCCTCCACCATGGCCGCAATATCGTTGTGCGGCCGGACCGCTTCGGTGAACCCGATCACACACACGTGCTCGTTTCCACTCATCCCGCGGACGGCGTAGCCGTGCTCCGCGCCGGTGCGGCCAAAGCCGTAGAGGTCCATGTTGTGCACGTTGCCGCGGCGGAACTGGCGATGGTTTTCATTCGGCGCGTCGTCGTCGGGCGATTTCGCGAAGAAGAGCACCTGTTTCGCCTTGGGGTCGCCGACGTAGATCCACTCCGGCGTGAAGTCGTCCAACTCCCCACTCTGGGTCGGGATGCGGTGCTGACCATCGGCCGTCACAAAGTAATCGTCGGCGTCGGCCGTGCCGCCCGCCACACACTCGAGCAGGAAGTTGTAGTCGCCCGCGGACTTGAGCACCTCGATCGCGACGCGGTCGGCGAGGAAGTGGTAGCGGAAGGTGAAGGTGCCGTTGGTCGACTCGAGGATGACTGATTCGCCCTCGGTCTTTCCGTCGACGATGGTGGTCGTCGATCCGCTGTCACGACCGGCGTGGCCGAAGTTGCCCACGCTGTTGGGGAAGCCGCGGAAATCGCCGTTGGGGCCGGGCGGCAAATACGAGGCGATCCAGTCGTTTCCCTCGTGGTCGAGGAAGCTCTTGAAGCCGGAAACGCCGTTGTCCTTTTCAAAGTAGACTGTGCCCATGGACATCTCGATCTTGTAGCAACCTGTGCCGTGCCACTCGACCTCGATCAGCTTCACGCTCTGTGCGGAAACGAGGGATGCGGCCGAAAGAGAAAGAATCACTAACAGGGTGGATCGAAGTGATTTCATGCGCGGAATGGATTGGCCTGCCATCAGTCGTTGGCGGTGAGAAAGGCGTCGGGCGCGAGTGGATGCGGGGTGAAGCGAATAGTCCGGATCGCGCCTTTGAACCAGTTGACCTGATTGATGCGCACGCCCAGCGACATGCGGCCGGGTTGTTGCGCGGCGTAGTCGATCTTGCTGTCGAGCTCCAGTTGACCGTCGACGAAGTGCTTAAACGATTTCCCGTCCACCACGATGGCCGCGTGAACCCATTGATCGACGGGATGGAGATGGTCCTGCGCATAGTTCACTATCTTCTGTTCGCCGGACTGG
>CAXBOL010000115.1:0-9355 GCA_963977295.1 uncultured Opitutaceae bacterium | reverse complement strand
CCCGCCGCAGAGGCCATCGACACGCTTTGCGACGAGGTCTATCTCGACATCCACCATCGACATGCCGCCGCCAAGACGCGCTTCGCCGCCACGGGCAACTGACGGAGACTCCGAGCCGGGTTGATTAAGGACCCATTCTCATGTTCGACCGAGGAGTCAATGACTCCACCATTGACCGACGCCGATGGTAGCCCCATCGGTGTTGCCTATGGCTACCCCTGAAAAACGCCGGGCGCATTGGCGCGCTAATCTTCGCTTACTCGCCGGACTCCTGTGCCTGTGGGCCTTCGTTTCCTTCGGCTGCTCGATTTTCTTCGCCGACGCACTCGATAAAATCCACTTTGGCGGTTTCAAGCTCGGGTTCTGGATGGGCCAACAGGGTTCCATCTACGTGTTTGTCGGCATCATCTGGTATTACGTCTGGCGCATGAACCGCCTCGATCACGAACACGACCTGCACGAAGAGTAAGCCGCCTTACCTCCCCTCTCTATTTAAATACCCCCCTGTAATTACCCATGTCCGTTCAAACTTGGACCTATCTCATCGTTGGCGCTTCATTCGCGCTCTATCTGTATATCGCCTACCGCTCACGAGCGGGATCGACCAAGGAATTCTACGTTTCCGGCGGCGGAGTGAAACCAATCCATAACGGTATGGCGACGGCGGCCGACTGGATGAGTGCCGCGTCGTTCATCTCCATGGCCGGCATCATTTCGTTCATGGGCCGCGACGGGGGTGTTTATCTCATGGGATGGACCGGGGGCTACGTGCTCCTCGCGCTTCTCCTCGCGCCTTACCTGCGCAAATTCGGCAAGTTCACCGTCCCCGACTTTGTGGGGGATCGCTACTATTCGCAGGTCGCCCGTATGGTCGCCGTCGGTTGCGCGATCGTCGTTTCCTTCACCTACGTCGCGGGTCAAATGCGCGGCGTCGGCATCGTGTTTTCTCGTTTCCTTGAAGTCGACATCAACACGGGCGTCTACATCGGCACCTTCATCGTGTTCATCTACGCGGTGCTCGGCGGCATGAAAGGGATCACCTACACGCAGGTGGCTCAATATTGCGTGCTGATGTTCGCCTATCTCGTGCCCGCGATCTTCATCGCCATTATGGTGACCGGAAATCCCATTCCTCAACTCGGCTTCGGCAGTGAAGTGGGCGATACCGGGGTTTACTTGCTCGACCGCCTCGACGGGTTGAGCACCCAACTTGGGTTTGCGGCCTACACCGCGGGGGTTCGACCGACTCTCGACGTCGCAGCCATCACCTTGGCCTTGATGGTGGGCACTGCCGGACTCCCCCACGTCATCGTGCGCTTCTATACGGTGCCTAGCGTGAAAGGGGCACGATCCTCCGCCGGGTGGGCACTGCTCTTCATCGCCATCCTCTACACCACCGCCCCCGCCGTGGCCGCTTTCGCCCGCACCAATCTGCTGCAAACCGTCGAAAACGCGGTCTACGACGATCTACCCGCTTGGTTCAAGAACTGGGAGAAAACCGGCTTGCTCGCGTTCGACGACAAAAACGGCGACGGTCGCATCCAATACTACAACGACAAGAACGACGACCCCGCTTTCCAAGCCAAGGCCGCCGCCGCGGGATGGAAAGGCAACGAGCTGACGATCGACCGCGACATCATGGTGCTGGCCAATCCTGAAATCGCCCAGCTCCCAAATTGGGTGATCGGACTCACCGCCGCCGGAGCGCTCGCGGCCGCCTTATCGACTGCCGCCGGCCTGCTCTTGGTCATCTCCACGGCCGTGGCCCACGACCTGGTGAAACGTTGTTTAAAACCGGACATCACCGAGAAGGGCGAACTCCTCAGTGCGCGTTTCGCCGCCGGCGGCGCTGTGTTTGTGGCCGCCTATTTTGGCATCAATCCGCCCGGGTTTGTCGCCCAGGTCGTGGCCTTTGCCTTCGGTCTCGCGGCGGCCTCGTTCTTCCCCGCCATCCTGATGGGCATTTTCCAAAAGAAAATGAACAAGGAGGGGGCCATCAGCGGCATGCTGGTCGGCATCATCTTCACCGCGGCCTACATCATCTACTTCAAGTTCGTCCACCCCGAACTCAACAGCAGTGAGCACTGGTTGTTTGGCATCTCGCCCGAGGGGATCGGCACGATCGGTATGTTGCTCAACTTCATCGTCGCGCAAGCCGTGGGCCGCTTTACGCCTGAACCGCCCCTCGCCGTGCAACAAGAAGTCGAACAAATCCGCGTCCCCCGCCAGATCACCCACTAGTCCGGTTGGGTCTCAACTTAGCGGCGTTGCTATGGCATCTCGAGTCATCGTCCTAGTCGCGTTGATTTGCTCGACCGCCTGGGGCGCCCCCACGCCCCAGCAGGTCCTCGCCCAAGCGGCCAACTACCACGATCCCGCCCACCGCTGGCCGACGCTGCAGGCGACGTTTCACTTCACCGAGACCCGCCCCGACGGCGCGGATAGTCACTCGACCATGACGCTCGACAACGCGCGCACCTCCATGACGGTCGAGATGCGCGACAAGGAGGCGTATGAAATTGTCGTCGATACGGTGAAGGTGCTCAAAGGCGAAAAGGACGCCGCCCGCGGCCTCATGATCCGCAACTACTTCCTCTACCTCTGGGGACTACCAATGAAACTCTACGACGAGGGCACGCCCTTCGATCCCGTCGTCACCACCGCCCAAGTGGAGGGCATCACTTGCGATGTCGTGCGGGTGGTCTACGAAAAAGATACGTGGTATTTCTCCTTCGATCGACGCACCGGGCGCATGGTGCAATACAAGTTCTACAAGGACGAAGCCGCCGGCAAAGGCGAGGTCATCACCCTCGAAGACGAGATCAAATTCCGGGGCATCACGTTTCCGCAAAAGCGGAATTGGTACACCCTGCCCGAGATGAAATACCTCGGGACAGATATCCTGAGTCGCGTCGAATAATACCCACGTCTGTTGGGAAATGGACTTTAGAGCAACTCGTTCTGAGGTAGGGCGTGACCGCTGGACGCTCCATCAGGAAGGAACATAACTCGAACCGGCCCAGCACGCCGCGGACGGCCCAGCGGTCCGTCCCTACCTTTCATAGTCCAAAGTATTCTAGACGTTGGACTATTCCTAGTTTCCGAGGTGGCAGTGGGTCACTAATATCAAGGAGGATTGCACAGAGTCCACCGAGCGATGGTCACCAGATAAATCTTTGGATGTGTCACTCTCCCTTTCCGGGGGGAGATACATTCTCTGTGCAACTCCGGATTGCCTCTGTGCCCTCTGTGACGAACTGCGGTTTAGAGGATAATCCTCGGGGGCCGAACGTTGGCTAGTTCGCCAGCGTCGTATTAATCCAGGTTTCCACTTCTTCGCCGACCAAATCCAAGGGAGCGCCCGCGCCGCGCAGCACGATGTTATGAAAGGCGGGTAAACTGAACTTGGCTCCCAGTCGTTTTTCCGCGTCGCGGCGCAGCGCCACCAACCGCAATTGGCCGACTTTGTAGGAACACGCCTGCCCCGGGTAGACCACGTAACGCTCGGTCTCTGACACGCTAATGCCATAATCGATGACGTCCTGACGCGTCCACTTGAACGCATGGATTCCCGTATCGACCACCAACCGTTTGGCCCGAAGCAGTTCACTGCTCAAAAAGCCCAATTTTCCGATGGAGTCGCCCTCAAACCAGCCTTCATCGTTCGCCAACCATTCGGCGTAAAGCCCCCAACCTTCCGAGTAGGCGGAGTTCCCGCCGAACACCCGACTCGCCCACCACTTCGGCAGCCCTTCCATTTCCACTTGCAGGGCGAGTTGGAAATGATGACCGGGAATGGCTTCGTGATAAGCCAACGAGCGGCGGCTGATCATCCGCCACGGAGCGCCCGGCAACGGCACCCAAAACACGCCCGGCCGCGACCCATCCGGAGCCGGGGATGAATAGTGCGCGGCGGCATTCGCTTCCGAAAACAACGGTTCCCGGCGCACTTCGAGCGCCGATCGGGGCAACACGTCGAAGAGCGGTCGCGCCCGTTCGGCCGCATCGACCACCATCTCCTCGTATTCCCGCAACAGCCGCGGCCGTGGATCGGCCTCCGCCGGCTGAATCCGACGCTCCAGCTCGGCATAGCGACTGTTGATACTGCCTTCCACCAGGCCGTAACTTCGTAATATTTCATCCATTTCCGTCTCGATCCGCGCCACTTCGCTGAGGCCCAATTCGTGAATCTCCTGCGCGGTCATGTTGCCGTTGGTGTAGTGACGCAGGCGCTCGGCGTAAGCCTCCGCGCCCCCTTCCAAGCGCCACAACCCCGCGTCGCTGGTGGCAAACTGCAAGTGGCTCCGCAACAGGTCGATCGCTCGCGCATAAGCCGGATAAACCGTATCGCGCAAATGACCTTCGACTTGCGCCACCAGTCGTTCGCGCATCGATGCGTCGATGCCGGCTACCCCGGCCAACCGTCGAGCCAAGGATGTCGCCAATAAATTGTCGGTCGGCGCGACACCCACAAACCGCTCCATCTGCTTGATCGTCGCGGTCAGAATAAAATCCGGCAAATAGAAGCCACGCGACGCCGCGTGCCGCATGTCGTCTGCCGCGATATCAATGCGTTCCCCGAATTGACTCACCCGCGAGACGTAGTTTTCGGCATCCCGCAAGGAGTGCACCGGGTGAGAGTTCGCCAGCCAGGTCACCGTGCTGCGCTGCGGACCGTTAAATTGATTCAACGGCAATTGATAGTCCGCGTATTTCGCTTCGCCCAGTTCGTCATCGAGCAGCCAAAGCATCACCCGCTTTTGCCGCAACACTTCCGCCGAAGCTCCCGCAGAGTCGATCGCTTGCAGGTCGACCAAACCTTGCTCCGCGAGCGCCACCCGGGCGGCCCGATAGGCCGGGGTCGGCAAAGTCAGCTGGCCATCCAACCGGTCTTGCTCCTCCCCCGAAAAATATTGTGAGCTCGTCGCCGTGGTCGGACTCAGCCGCACCCAGTCCGCCGCAAACTTCTCCATGTAATCCGCTAACGGATGCGCCGACAGGGTCGAAATGATCAAGGAGAAGAGGACGAGTTTATACATGAAACGGCACCCTGCCTTGATCTGACCAAAAGTCCAGTCAGGCGGCACTCGACAGCGTCGACTTCATCGGTTTGCTCTGAGGGCTTGGACGACACAGCAATCAACGGACAAATCGAAACGCACGCCGACGGCTTGATCACCGGATCGGCTCAGGACTCCACCCGCCCCGGTCAGTCCATCGAAGTAAAACTCTCGCTTGATCAAGGATGGACCGCCGTGGTCTCGACCGATGCGGACACCGGGAAATTCTCGCTGCGCGCACCCGCGCAAGCGTTTGCGGCCGGGCAACCCCTCCTCCTCACCGCTCAAGTGGCCGGCACCAGCGCCCACCTCCCCGGCAGCGGAGCCCTGCTCCCGCCCCCGCTGCCCCTGGAATTGGTGGCCGGTGACATCGTCAACAACTGCAACCTGCGCTGCCCGTTCTGTCTCACCGACTACGCGTTGACCCGGGGCACCAAGCAGATGCCCGACGACACTTACGCGCACAGCTTGCAACTCCTGCCCATCGTGCCCGAAAGCGCCTTTTGGCTTTCATGCATGCACGAGCCCTCGCTCAACGCAGCTTTCGGCCAATTCCTGAAACTCGTTCCAGCCGAGGGGCGCCGAAAGATCAGTTTCACGACGAATTTCGCCAAGAAGCTGCCCGACGAACTGCTGCGTGACATCGCCGAATCCGGTGCGCACAGCATCCGGATTTCAATCGATTCGCATGACCCCGAACTCTTTGGCCTACTCCGCAAGGGCGCCCGTTACGAAGTCTTCCTCGACAATCTCAAGCGCTACTCGGCGATCATGCGAACGACCCCCGGTGCGCCGCTCCTCCACATCATCACCATGGCATTCACGGATAACCTCGCCGAGCTCCCCGAACTCGTGCGTTGGTGCCACGAGGAAGTGGGAGCCCGCTTCCACGAGGTGCGCTACATGTATTACCTACCCCACGTCGCGAAATGGGGTGCCGACCACATCCTGCCGCTCGACGACTGGGAACAACTCAAACGCGATCTCTTCGCCCTACCCATGGGCGACACGATTGCCATCGGCGAACCCGAGGCCGACGTGCACGCCAAGTTCCGCGACCTCCCTGGCTACGATACCTACGAGTCCATGCCCGCCGTCTTCGGGGGCGATGTGACCCGGGAAACCTACCGCCGGGTCGATCCGTTGGCCACCGGCTTCCCGGTGCCCGACCAACCGCTGCGACTCCGCCTCCGTTGGGACGGGTTGCTCATGGCCGAACAACTCCCCGAGGACGAATTCCGCCTCAACGTGCACGACCTCACCGATCCGACCTACTTCTACCGCCTCCGCGCCGCCGCCCCGTTGCCAGCGGAATCACCGTGGCACCACCGTTTGGATAATTCTAATAAATAGATTCCGACCGGCGTAGCGGTATCCCGCTCCGCAGGGCATTCGTGTTTCCCGCCGTGCGGGATGGTTGAAATCCAACCACCCGAATCACTCCCG
Source organism: uncultured Opitutaceae bacterium (assembly GCA_963977295.1). Classification (GTDB taxonomy): domain Bacteria; phylum Verrucomicrobiota; class Verrucomicrobiia; order Opitutales; family Opitutaceae; genus Actomonas. Next base: position 2,849 of record CAXBOL010000115.1, on the reverse strand, counting down.
CTTCAATTCCCGCAGCATCAGGTCCTCCAACGCCTGAGCCGGGGCTTTCGCTTCAAACAAAGTGCGGTAAACCTCGCTAAGGATCGGCGCATCTAGCTTACGATCCGTGCACAGTCCGAAAAACGACTCAGTCGTTTTGTAGCCCTCCACCACGGTTTTACGGTGGGCCATCAGCTCTTCGATCGACGCCCCCGCCCCAATTTGTTCGCCAAATTGCCGATTGCGACTCCAGGCCCCGTGACACGTCGCCACCAAATCCCCAAAACCACTCAACCCGTAGCACGTCTCCGGTTGAGCGCCGAGCGCAACCGCCACCCGCACCATCTCCGCCAAAGCCCGGGTGAGCATGGCCGCCTTGGTGTTGTCGCCCAGTTTGAGTCCATCGCAAATTCCCGCCGCGATCGCGTAAATGTTCTTCAAGCACCCGCCGATCTCGATTCCCGCCACATCCGCGCTCCGATAAACCCGCAGCGTCGAACCACTTATTTCGGCCTGCACGCGCTTCACCACTTCGATCGAGCCCGTTGCCGCTAAAACCATCGCAGCCGGCAATCCTTTCGCCACTTCAGCGGCGTTCGTCGGTCCCGTCAGCGAACCGGCCGCAAAATTAGGCAGCACCGCGCCGATCACCTCGGAGGGCCGCAGATGCGTGCCGAGTTCCAAACCTTTCGCCAAACTCAGAATCAATTTCAACTGCGTCGCCAAACCCAAGGCATCTCGCACCCGCTCCACGGTGGCTCGCAGTGCTTGCGCCGGACACGCCAAAAGCGCCACTTCGGCCTCCATTAACACCGGCACGAGTTCGTGTCCGATTTGCAGACTCGGCGGCAAAGCGACTCCCGGCAGATACTCCCCATTTTCCCGGGTCGACGATAACTCGAGAGCTTGTTCAAACCGGCGCGGCACCAACGTGACCGTGTGACCCATCTTCGAAAGATGGATCGCCATGGCCGTCCCCCAAGCACCTGCGCCGATCACCGCAAAATTCATAGGCACTCTCAAACCACGTTTCGAGCTCGCCGACAAGCTTCACCTCAAACGCCATACTGCCGCTCCTTGACGCCGGCGCTCCCAATCGCACGCTGCAAACCGATCATGCCTCAGTCGCATACCCCCGCCATTGTCGCCCGAAACTCAGCCATCCACGGCAGTGGCGTCTACGCCCTCGACCGCATCCCCGCGCACGAACCGATCATCCAATACACGGGGGAAATCATCACCCTCGCGGAGGCCGAAAAACGGGAAACCGCCCGTCAACATCGCGCCGCTCGCGGCGAAGAATCCTGCGACTACCTCTATATCGTTGATCAGGATACCGCCATCGACGGACGCCACTCCGGCAACATCGCGCGCCTCATCAACCATGCCTGCGAGGCCAATTGCCACTCCGACATCATCGACGGCGAGGTTTGGATCGTCGCCTCACGCACGATCAAACCAAACGACGAAATCACGTTCGACTACGGCTACACGTTCCGCGATGGCATTCATCATCCGTGTCGCTGCGGCAGTCCGAAGTGTGTCGGTTTCATCGTCGCCAAACACCAGCGCTGGCGTCTCCTGCGTTGGCGCGAAAAACAGGCCGAATTACTCGAATCAGCTTCCGCCGCCTCTTCCTGATTGACGGAATAAAGCAGGCTGCGCCCGGCGCCACGCCCCCAACCCACCGCTCCCTCGGTCCGCCGTCAACCAGCCGACCGTCGACCAGACCGCGTTCAACTCCCGCATCCAGTCTATTTGCCAGCAGTCGGCACCTGGTCCTGCCCATCCCCAAACCCAATAGTAACGTAATACGTTACAACTGGCCTGCAGCGATGCGGCCACAGCACGGTTTCATTCGTCGGTAAAGTGACCGCGCGGACGGCCTTTTATCGGACGACGGTTTACTTGCTGACCGGATAACGGCGACCTCTGACCGCACTGGAAAAATCGGCCAATCCCTGCCGGTAAACCGCCCCGGCGTCGGCAAACTTTTCGACAAATCCAGGCACGTAACCCGGCGTGAGTCCCAGCACATCGGTGAACACCAAAATCTGACCATCGCAATCGGCTCCAGCCCCAATCCCGATCACCGGGATCCCGACCGCGTCGGTCACGACTTTCGCCGCTTCCGGTTTCACCATTTCGAGCAGGAGGGCAAAACACCCGGCGGCTTCGAGTGCCTGCGCATCGGCGACCAGCGCAGCAGTCTCGGCATCGGACACCCCGTATTTCTTGTAGCGTCCGAGTTGCTTCACGTGCTGCGGCATCAACCCAATGTGGCCCCACACCGGCACGCCCGCCTCCACCAGCCGTGCGATCTTGGGCGCGAGCTTTCTTCCCCCTTCGATTTTCACCGCGTCGACCCCGGCTTCCTGCATGAGGCGCTGACACGAGGCCAAGACCCGCCTAAAATCGAAATGCGCCTCCCCGAACGGCACGTCGGCAGCGATGAGCACCGGCGGTTTGGCCCGCACCACCGCGGCGGCATGATGCACCATCATGTCGAGCGTCACCGGCACGGTCCCATCCAGCCCCAGCATGGTGTTGCCCACCGAATCGCCGACCAAAATCATATCGACTCCCGCTGCGCCCGCATAGTGCGCCATCACCGCGTCGTAGGCCGTAATCGCCACAATAGGTTCCCGACCTTTGCGCTGGCGAAGGGTGTGAGGCGTGAGTTTGGAAGTTGGATTCATGGGAAAAACGATGTCACTAAACGCCCCACCCCGTGCGGTAGCGTTCAGCCTGAAGCTAAGCCAAGAAGGCTGGAATCTGCTCGTTAGCAATCATCTGCTCAAAGGACTCTCGGCGACCGATGAGCTCAAACGCACTTTCCTTGACCAAGACTTCGGCAGGCCGCCCCCGGG
>CAXBOL010000114.1:0-9420 GCA_963977295.1 uncultured Opitutaceae bacterium | reverse complement strand
CAGAAGGGCGGCGGAGGTGCTATCTGATTTGGAAGACGCGGAGGACACCGAGCCGAGATATTTGATCAGCTTTAAGCGCTGTGCCTCGCCGCCGGAAAGGGTGTTGAGGGGTTGACCGAGGGTCAGGTAGCCGAGCCCGACGGTATCCAACGCGTTGAGACGGGCGTGAATGGCGGGGTGGTCGGCGAAGAGTTCGAGCGCATCGGTGATGCTGGTTTGGAGCAGGTCGGCGATGGATTTGTCGTTCCACTTGATCGCCAGAATCTCGGGTTTGAACCGACGACCTTCGCAGACCGGGCACGGAACAAAGACGTCGGAGAGAAACTGCATTTCGACGCGTTCGTAGCCAAGGCCCTGACAGTGATCGCAGCGGCCATCGCCGGCGTTAAAGGAAAAACTTGAAGGACTGAACCCGGCTTCGAGGGCCGCGGGTTCCTTGGCGTAGAGGGAGCGAATGCCATCCCAGGCCTCGCAATAGAGGGCGGGGTTGGAGCGGGGCATGCGGGAAAGCGGACTTTGGTCGACGAGCACGATGTCGCCGATGACATCGGCTCCACTGATTGATCGAATGGAGGCGACGTCCTCAGTCTGCTGATGCCGATGGGTTTGCAGTCCCTGGTAAATGACGTGATCGAGCAGGGTCGATTTTCCCGAGCCGGAAACGCCGCTAAGGCAGACTAACCGTTGGAGCGGAATGGAGACCTCGACCTCGTTGAGATTGTGCTTGGATACGCCGGAAAACTTAAGCCGGTCGGTGGTGGGTTTGACGGGCCGGCGCTGAGTGGGGGCCGGCAGGGTGGCGCGACCGGATAGGTAGCGACCGGTGATGCTGGAGGGGGATTGCAGGAGGGCGGGCAGATCGCCTTGGAACACCACATGGCCACCCCGGCTGCCCGGCTCGGGGCCGATTTCGACGAGGTGATCGGCGGCGCGGATCATGGCCTCGTCGTGCTCGACCACCACCACGGTGTTGCCGACATCGGTGAGGGTGCGGATGATGCCGATAAGGCGATCGATGTCGCGGGGGTGCAGGCCCACGCTTGGCTCATCCAAGACGAAGAGCGTGTCGACAAGGGAGGTGCCTAGGCAGGAGGTGAGATTGACCCGTTGCACCTCGCCGCCGGAGAGCGTCTTGGACTGGCGATCGAGGGTGAGGTAACCGAGGCCGACCTGTTCCAAGTAGCGCAATCGGGTCACCATCGACTGGAAGGCAAGTTCGGTTTGGCGACTTGATTCACTTTCGGCCGAGTGGTCTTGGGTTTCGGATTGTTTGAGCAGCGCGAGGAAATCGCTGACCGGAATTTGATAGAGTTCGGGCAGAGTGCGGTTCTGCCACTTCCAGCACAGGGATTCGGGTTGGAGCCGGGTGCCTTGGCAGTGCGGGCACGCATTGTAGGCGCGGAAGCGGGAGAGGAAGACGCGCACGTGCATCTTGTAGGTGTTCTTTTCGAGCCAACCGAAGAACCCCTTCACGCCATACCATGCCTTGGGCCATTCCTTATCGCCGGTGCCGTAGCCCGGTTCGCCATCGATGACGAAGGTTTTGTGTTCGTCGGAAAGGTCGGCAAAGGGGATGTTCGTCGGGATCTTCTTTTTGCGGGCGAAGACGAGCAGGTCCTTTTTGGATTCGCCGTAGACTTGGCCTTCCCAGCACTTGAGGGCGCCGTCGTCGATCGACTTGGTGGCGTCGGGAATGGCCAGACGGTAGTCGATTTCGATGACTCGACCAAAACCACGGCATTCCGGGCAAGCGCCGAGGGGGGAGTTGAAGGAAAACAGGGCTGGAGACGCGGCGCGAAACGTTCGCCCGGTGGACGGTGAATGCAAGCCGCGGGAATAGTGACCAGCGGATGCGAAAGTCGCGCCTGTTGCGGTGGACTTGAACAAATAGACTTGGCCGGAGCCGAAATGAAATGCGGTTTCGACCGCTTCAAGGAAACGTGATTTGTCGGCATCGACGAGCGACACGCGATCTTGGGCCACAAAGATATGATCGACCGATTTGAGTGGGTTTGGCTCGGCAATGAGGGCGTCGATGCGGGCGGCAGTGAGAAGAGCGCCGGTCCTGCCGCCGGGAATCAGCACGCGGACGTAAGCCTGACCGCGGAGGTTGGTGAGAATTTCGTCCCAACTGAGGTTCTCGGGCCGAGAAACTTTGAACCCCACGACAACCTGTTGTTTCGGATGGGCGGCCAACGCTTTGGTCCAGATGGAGGCAGGAGTGTCGTCCTCGACGGCTTCACCGGTCTCGGGATCGAAGCACCGCGCGACATGGCTGAACCACACTTTAGCGTAGTCCGTGAGCTCGGTCATGGTGCCGACGGTGGAGCGGGATGTTTTGACCGTATTGGTCTGCTCGATCGCGATCGACGGGCGGATATTTTCGATCGAATCGACGTTGGGTTTGTCGAGTAGGTCGAGAAATTGACGGGTATAAGCGCTGAACGTTTCGACGTAACGACGTTGGCCTTCGGCGTGGAGCGTATCGAAAACGAGGGAGCTTTTACCCGCGCCGCTCAGTCCGGTGACGACGGTGTAACGCCCCAGCGGAATATCGAGGTCGAAGTTCTTGAGATTGTTTTGGCGAACACCGCGGAGGCGGATGCAATCGGGCGTTTCAGGTCGGTTTCTTGATACCACCTCTCCACGAAGATCAGGTCCCTCTAAAACTCAACACGATCATGACACCCGCGGACAAAGGGCGAGAGTCGCGTGCGCCGAGCGCAGGGCGGAGGCCACTTCGGTGGACGGTTCCGCGTCGGTCACGATCGTATGAGTGGAGGCAAACGGGGCCGCGAGAATCATGGCCTTACGGTCGAATTTGGAGTGATCGAGGGCGAAGATGGTTTGGTCGGCGGCGGCCATCATTTTACGTTGAGTCGCGGCGATGGGCAGGGTCTGGGCCCAGATACCCTGAGCATTGATCGCGGGCGCGCCGAGGATGGCGATATCAGCATGCACGCGGTCCAACATCTCGTCACAATGGGGACCGACCAGCACGCCGATGCGGTTGTAAATGGTGCCGCCGGTGACGATCGTTTCGACGGAGGACACGTCGCTGAACAGCCCGGCGACGGGCAGGGAATTGGTGATGACCTGGAGTCGTTTGCCGATGAGTAATCGAGCGACCGCATAGGGGGAAGTGCCGCCGTCGATGATCACCGTCATACCGGGAAGCACGCGCTCGGCGATGAATCGAGCCATGGCAAATTTTTCATTTCCCTGGGCCTGATCGCGGGAAATGAAGTCGTATTCGCGCGCGACCTCGTCGGGATCGATGACCGACGCACCTCCGTGGTGGCGACGAAGCACCCCGCGGGCTTCGAGTTCATCGAGGGCGCGCCGAGCGGTGGATTGGGAAATATCGAAGCGGGCCGCGAGCGAATGCAGGTCGGCGTAGCGATGCTCGCGAATGTATTTCTCGATCAGGTCGACGCGACGGCGGTTGGTCATAGGCTGGGGGAGGAGTTTTGGAGAGTGGAGAACAACTCGAGATATTTTTCGATTTGCTTGGCAGTGGAAAAGTTTTCGGTGGCATGGGCCCGGGCTTGAGCACTCATTGCGGCGCGTCGGGATGGGTCGCTGATCAACGAAAGCAGGGCGGAGCGGAATGACGCGGCATCGTCCGTCGGAATGACGAGGCCGGTTTGGTCGGGGATAAACGTTTCGCTGACGCCGAGGGCGTCGTATGCGACGGCGGGCAGACCATGCGCTTGCGCTTCGATGAGAAAGTTGGAGAGCGATTCGCGGCGAGACGCGTGGACGGCGAGGTCGGCGGCCAAATAGAGGGGCGTGGGATCAGCTTGCCATCCGGGAAAGTGGATCCGTGCGGTGAGACCAAGCGCGGCGGCGCGATCCCGGCAGGTGGCGAGGGCCGGGCCTTCCCCGGCGAGCCAGAGCTGCCACGGAACGTCGGAAGGCAGTTGGCTGGCTATCTCGATCAGAGCGATTTGATTTTTCTCCGGCCGAAACATCGCGACGTCCAGCATCACGACGGATGCGGGCGTGGCGCCGAAACGATCGCGCGTCAGATCGCGGTCGCCCGCGCTTGCGGTGGACTCTGGAAAAACGAGGGCGTTGTGGATTACCGAGATGCGGTCGGTGGCGATGCTTTCGCGAGTTACGATCTGGTTGCGAGCAGCGCGACTGTTGGCCACGATGTGGCGCGTGCGGTGGAGGGAACGTCGGAACAGCCGGGGCAGCGGTTTGCCAGTGCGGAGGGTCGAAATCACCGCTGAGTCGGGAAGGGCCTCCTGGAGGGAGTGCCCATAGCAATTGGCCATGCGACCCATGCAGAGCACGACGTCGGGCGCGTGTTCTCGGGCCCGGCGGATGATCCCGGGCGCCCACCAATCGAGGCGAGTGTCCCGGCGCTGGAGTGATAGGCAGGTGAGATTCGGCTCGGGGGCAGCGAGGGCGAGCGCGCCTCCGGGACGAAACGTGAGCAATGTCGTGGGATGACCCGCCGAGGCAAATCCGCGCGCTAGCAAGACGGATTGGCGTTCGGTGCCACCGCTGCGCAGGAAGTCTTGCACGACGAGTATTTTCATTGCCGGGATGAGGATGAGCTAAAGAGTAGGGGCGGCAAATGAATCACCCAATAATCCAGTTATTACTGCGTTGGTCCGTTTTGGCGCTGGGCGTGACGTTGGCGACCAAAGTGGTCAATGGCATCTCTTGTGATGATGCGAACACCCTCATCATTGTGGTGGTGTTGCTGAGTTTCTTCAACGCGGTGCTGAAGCCCCTGTTGGTTTTGTTTACGTTGCCGTTCATTTTGTTTACGATGGGGTTGGGTATCGTGCTGATCAACGCCTTCCTTTTCATGCTGGTGGGGCATTTGGTCGATGGGTTCACGGTGGCCACGTTTGGCTCGGCCTTGTTTGGAGCACTGATTGTGGGTGTTACCAATATCGTGCTGAGTGCATTTCTGCGCACCAACAAGAAAAATGGGGGGCGAGGCCCCACGAGGAAATCGAAGTCCGACGACGTTATCGATGTGTGATTGCTTCGTGACCCGACGACCGGGAGATTCGCGATTCAATTTGACCGAGGGTGAGGGCAGGGCGACCTTTGCGACTTACTATAAAATACCATGGCTGAAACAATTGAATACGACCTCATCGTCATTGGCGGCGGACCAGCAGGCTACGCCGGCGCAATCCGTGCCGGGCAACTCGGCAAAAAAGTGGCCTGCGTTGAAATGGAAAACGCAGGCGGCACTTGTCTGAACTGGGGGTGTATCCCGACCAAGGCCTTGCTCAAGAGCGCGGAACTCTACGTGAAAATGAAAAAGGCCGATACATTCGGCTTCACCGTGGGCGAGATCACTTTCGATTTTGCCAAGGTGATGGAACGTTCCCGTGGAGTGGCCGGCCAGATGGCCAAGGGAATCGAGTTCTTGTTCAAGAAGAACAAGGTCGATTACATCCGGGGCAAGGGACAAGTCAGTGCTCCAGGCATGGTAACGATCGTCGAGGGCTCCGATAAGGGGAAATTTTTGAAAACCAAAAACATCCTCATCGCCACGGGGTGTAAGATGCGCCGGATCCCCGGACTCGAGTTCGATGGCGTGAAAGTGATGACCTCGCGGGAGGCCTTGGCTTCGAAGAAGCTGCCGAAATCAATCGTGATCGTGGGCGCGGGCGCGATCGGCGTGGAGTTTGCCTATTTTTACAACGCGTTTGGCACCGAAGTGACGTTGGTTGAAATGCTGCCTAACGTGCTGCCGATCGAGGACCACGAGATCTCCAAAACGCTACAGCGTTCATTTGAAAAACAAGGCGTCAAGATCCGCACCGGCACCAAGTGCGAAAATTTCCGGGTGGGCGAAAATAGTGTGAAGGTCGACCTCGTCAAAGGAGACGAAAAAGAAGAAATCGAAGCGGAGGTCGTCTTGTCTGCCATTGGCGTAGTCGCGAACATCGAAGGGGTGTTGGCGGACAACGTGAAGGTTGAGTTGGATCGCAACTACGTGAAGGTCGACGACGACTACCAAACCAAGGTTAAAGGCATATATGCGGCGGGCGATATCATCGGACCACCCTGGTTGGCGCACATCGCGACCTTCGAAGCGGTCAACGCGGTCAACGGCATGTTTGGCCATGGTAAACCCAATCGCGTGAAGAATTTCCCGGGTTGCACGTATTGCCAGCCGCAGGTGTCCAGCACGGGTCTGACCGAGCAAGCGGCCAAGGAGAAGAAGCTCGATTATAAAGTCGGCAAGTTCCCCTTCACGGCGTCGGGCAAGGCAGTGGCGGGTGACGCCTCCGAGGGTTTCGTCAAGGTGATCACGGATGCGAAGACGGGCGAAATTTATGGCGCGCACATCATCGGATCTGAAGCGACGGAATTGATTGCTGAATACGGCTTAGCCATGGAATTGGAGGCGACGGTCGAAGAAATCCACCAAACCATTCACGCTCATCCCACTTTGAGCGAAGCGGTGATGGAAGCGGCGGCAGCGTCAATGGGCGAAGCGATTCATATCTAGTGCGCTGAACACGTGATGTTTCGAATCGCCTGATCTCGCTTCGCACCGGTTCATACCAGCAGCCCGATTAAAAAAGACGCTTACTTTTAACGCATCCCCCCTTCGCCGAGGCTTCCACCGTCGCCGAGGCTATGGGGGACACGGTCGGAGGTCAGGAAGTCACCAAGCCGGTAAGATCGCAAAGCCCAGCAGTGGAATCACTTGCTGCTAAACTCTGCGGCTCCGCGACTTGGCGTTGAAGCCTAAATCCAAACGGTGATTGGTATTCTTGGTCAGGGAGCACAGAGGTCCAATCCGGAGGGCATCGAGGCCATGCTAACTTTGAATTCCGAACGGTTTTTTCTCTGTGATCTCGGGCTCGAAACTCCGGCTCGGCGCTGTGACCAATCCGAAAGACAACACGTTACAGACTGCTAGCCTGCATCGAATCTGAATCGATGTTGAAAAGTCCGCCTGAGTCAGAGGGCGGATTTTTTTTGGCGCTACATCGCGAAAAACAGCGGAAGCCCGATTGCATTTTCAGCGCTAACCAGACAACGTGCCGACGTGTTGCCCCAAAACTCTCCCCTCCTCCGTTTCGCCCTGACCGGGTTGGTCGTTTCGGTTTCCTCAGTATTTGCGCAAAATCGCATCGGCACCGGTGACGTCGCCGAAGTTTACAAAACCTACTGCGCATCGTGCCACGGTGAGAATCTACAGGGAGGCCAAGGGAGTTCGTTGATCGATGCCGAGTGGAAACACGGGGCATCCGACGCCGAGATCGCGAAGTCGATTGCGAATGGCTACCCGGAGTTGGGCATGGTGCCGTGGAAGGGGACGCTGACGGATGATCAAATTCGGTCGCTGGTGATCTTCATCCGGGAACAAGGCCAAATGGCGGCAGCAGAAGGGCGCAATTTGCGAGTTAAACCGATCGGCGGCGTCTTTGCTTCGGATCGACACAATTTCCGTTTGGAGAAGGTCACCGAGGTGGACAACATTCTATGGTCGATGGCGTTCATGCCGGAAGGGTCGATTTTATTGACCCAACGTGACGGACCCGTCTGGCGGTATAAGGACGGCGAGAATCACCTCATCACCGGCACTCCCAAGGTCTGGCAGAATGGTCAAGGGGGCATGCTGGAAGTGGCGCTGCATCCGGATTACGCGACCAACGGATGGATTTACCTCGGCTACAGCGAAAATATCGGAGCGAAGGAAGAGGGTAAAGATGCCGGCATCACCGCGGTCGTGAGAGGCCGGATACGAAACGACAGATGGGTGGATCAGGAAGAGATCTTCCATGTGCCGGGCGAGTTTCATATCAACAGCGGCGTCCATTTTGGGACGCGCTTCGTTTTTCAGGATGGCTATCTGTTTTTCAGTATTGGAGAACGCGGACGTCAGGACATGGCGCAGGATATCACGCGCCCAAATGGCAAGATTCACCGAATTTTTGACGACGGACGGATCCCGCCGGACAATCCCTTGGTGAATGTGGCAGGGGCCTATAAGTCGATTTGGTCTTTTGGTCACCGCAATCCGCAAGGTCTCGATCTAGACCCCCGCACGGGTAAATTATGGTCGACGGAACACGGTCCCCGGGGAGGCGACGAAGTCAATTTGGTCCAGCGGGGAGCGAACTACGGATGGCCGGTCATTACCTACGGGATGAATTACAACGGGTCGCCGATTACCAACCTCACGGCCAAGGAGGGCATGGAGCAACCAAAACACTTTTGGGTGCCCTCCATCGCGGTGTGCGGCATCGATTTCTACGAGGGCGACAAGTTTCCCCGCTGGAAAAACAACTTGTTTGCCTCGGGTATGGCTTCGGAGGAGTTACACCGATTGGTCATCGAAAACGACCAGGTGGTCTCTGATGAAATCGTGCTGAAAGGTCAGGGACGCGTGCGCGATGTGTTGAGCGGTCCCGATGGATACATCTATGTGGCGCTCAATACGCGGGGGCCGGATCACGGCACGTTGTATCGGTTGGTGCCGGTGGCAGAACCGAAGTGGATGAGCTTGTTTGATGGTCATACCCTCGACGGTTGGGACGTGGTTGATGGCACTTCCACCGTGCTGGTGGATGACGGGGCCATGGTGGCCTTTCACCAAGGCACCACCGGCCACACGTATTTGGTCACTGAGGACACTTACCGTGACTTTATTCTCGAATTAGATCTTAAGATTGTGGGCAACCTTAACACCGGAGTGCTCCTCCGAGGCATCCAGGATCCCGCGATCAAAGGAGGCAAGGCGCATGGGTATCAGATGGAAATCGATCAGTCTCCGCGGCAGTGGACGGGGGGGATTTACGAGGAGATGGGTCGAGGTTGGCTGTATTCGTTGGAAGGCAAAGCAGAAGCGCAAAAGGCTTATAAGCCCTCGGAGTGGAATCATTATCGCATTGAAATGATCGGCGATACCTTCCGCATCTGGGTGAACGGCATGCCGACGTTGCACCTGGTAGATCAGAAAACCGCCGAAGGTGTGATCGGCTTCCAAATTCACAACCTGCCCAAGACCGGAGGTGGCGGATCGGTAAGGATCCGCAATGTGAGAATCATGACGGAAAATCCGGGTGACCATTATCGACCCATGGGGATCCCGGCCGTGACGACTTCCGAGGGATGATGCTGGGGGGGGAATCCGCTGGTGGATCTGAATTGCAGGTAATAACCCCCATTCACCTTCGGCCACTGAGGATCAGAATCGAGCTATGCTTTAGTCCGGTCAGATTCTGTGAACTCTGTGCGATCAGTGGTCAAAGGATCGGATAGTTACCACGGAGTGCACGGAATGCACAGAATGGAGGAAGGCCGGAGAGGAATGAGTCAATTAGTGCACTTTAAATTAAACGATAGCCGGAGGCCGAAAAAAGATCTGGAGGCGGGGCATTGGTTTTTTGGTTGTCGCAGCCGGGGTCGCTGACCCCGGAGCAG
>CAXBOL010000113.1:0-9522 GCA_963977295.1 uncultured Opitutaceae bacterium | reverse complement strand
CTCTTCGAAACCCTCGGCCTCACCGTCGCCCTCATCGGCATCACCGGCGAAATCCTGGCAGACCACCAAATGTCACAGTTTAAAAAACGCGACAACCGCTCCACCTCGGTCTGCCAGGACGGCCTCTGGAACTACTCCCGCCATCCCAACTACTTTTTCGAAATGGTGATCTGGATCGGCCTCTTCCTCTTCGCCTGCGGCTCCGCCTACGGTTGGACCACCTTCTACGCCCCCGCCGTCATCACTTTTCTCCTTCTCAAAGTCACCGGCATCCCGCCGACCGAAGCCTCCGCCGTGAAACGGAAGGGCGCCGCCTACCGCGAATACCAAGACACCACCAGCGCCTTCATCCCTCTTCCCAAAAAATCATCATGATCAACATCGACGATCTCCTCGCCAAGGACCTCATCCCCGATGCCCTCATCCGCATCGGCATCCGCTCCCGCCTCAAAGGCACCCTCGCCCCTTTCGAAAAACTCGACTGCGAAGAGCGCCAGCAGCTCATCATGAAGCATGTCGAAGAGCTCAAGAACAGCCCCATCGCCATCGCGACCGATGAAGCGAACGAGCAACACTACGAACTTCCCACCGCCTTTTTCAGCAAGGTCCTCGGACCCCACCTGAAATACAGCTCAGGCTACTGGGATTCTGGCGTCACCGACATCGAAACCTCGGAAGCCCGCATGCTCAAGCTTACCTGCGAACGTGCCGGACTCAAAAACGGCGACCGCATTCTCGAACTCGGCTGCGGCTGGGGATCACTTACTCTCTGGATGGCCAAGGAATTCCCCGATTCCAAAATCACCGCCGTCTCCAACTCCCGCACCCAGCGAAAGCACATCGAAGGACAAGCCAAAGAGCGCGGCCTCACCAACCTCGAAATCAAAACGGTCAACATGATCACCTACGAAGGCGAAGGCGACTCCATCTTCGATCGGGTCGTCTCGGTCGAGATGTTCGAGCACATGAAAAACTACGAGCGACTCCTCGCCAACGTCGCCCGCTGGCTGCGTCCCGGGGGGAAGCTGTTCATCCACATTTTCACCCACCATCGCGTCTCCTACCATTTCGAATCCCGCGATGCCAGCGACTGGATGTCGCGCTACTTTTTTACTGGCGGACAAATGCCGTCGCACGACCTGCTCAAACAATTTCAGTCCGACCTCACACTGGAACAAGACTGGCAAGTCAACGGCCGCCACTACCAACAGACCGCCGAACACTGGCTCGAAAAAATGGACCAGAACCGCGCTGCGATTATGCCGCTCTTCGTCGAGACCTACGGCGCCGACCAAGCCACCAAGTGGTGGGCTTACTGGCGCGTCTTCTACATGAGCTGCGCCGAACTATGGGGCTACCGCCAAGGCCAGGAATGGCTCGTCAGCCACTACCGCTTCACCAAACCCTAACCTCCTCTTAAGAGGTTTCTTACGACCCCTAGTAACGGATTACGTTACAACCTGTATTTCCACCGTTCCACCATGAGAATCGCCCGCCACCTCCTCCTTCGCCTCATCACGGGGAGCGTGTTGTTTGGCGCCGCGACTTTCGTCTGGGGCCAAACAGACAACCCGTCCGAGTTGGTGCAAAAAGCGTTGGCGGCTGAGACCACCCAGCGCACGGAAGTCGCCTTAACCCTATTCCTAGAGGCCGAAAAAACGGATCCTCAAAACCCGTTCATTCTCCAAAAAATTGCTCAAGCCTACTCCGATTCGATCGTCGACATCGACGACAAGGCCGAGCGCACCCGTCGCGCGGAGCTTACCCTTGACTACGCTGAGCGCGCGGTCGCCTTGGAGCCCGATAACGCCGTCAACGTGCTCTCAGTGGCCATCGCGCACGGCCGGCTCGCGACCTACAGCGACACCCGGACCAAAGTGGAATTCTCCCGCCTGATTAAAGCCGACGCCGAACGAGCTCTAGAACTCGATCCCAATTACGCGTGGGCCCATCACGTGCTCGGCCGGTGGCACTATGAAATCGCGTCGCTCGGCTCCGTCGCCCGTTGGTTTGCCAAACTGATCTACGGCGGTCTACCCGACGCCTCTTTCGCCGAGGCCGAATCTCACCTGCAACGCGCCATTGAACTGGAGCCCGAAAATCTGATCCACCGCCTCGAACTCGGTTTTGTCTACCAAGCCGAAGGTCGTAAAGCGGACGCTCGTCGCGAGTTTCAACGCGGACTCGACATGCCCTCGAACGCGAAACACGACGAGATCGCCAAGCTCCGCGCCCGCGACGCACTGAAAACGCTGGGCTAATACCAAAGTCCCTTGGTCACTGGACCATCCACCAAAGATACATAATCTAATAAGTAACTGATTATGTTATACTTGCGAATTTATTTATTTCCTCTCAAAGAACTTGAAAAGCCAATTGCCACGAAAAAGCACAAAAACTGCCGACATTCTTAGTGCCTTTTCGTGCCTCTTTGTGGCTATCTCAGACATTCCTCCTGCTTCGTTCTTCACCCGATGTATCTCGATTAACCGGGACTGACGCTCCTGTAAAATCCGGTTGTTCGAGCTGATGGTATGAACCAAGCGACGAGCGGTCTCCCCTCCCTTCCGCCGGAATCAGTGCCGGGCAAATTTGCGCAAGTTCTTCAGCGCAATTTCAAATACGGGCGGCAGCGGAGCTCGGAACGTGACCCACTCTTTCGTCTCCGGATGCCGCAACGTCACCTCACTGAGGTGCAACGCAACGCGATCAATCAAGGGTTTTTCATTTTCCCGCCCTTTGTAACCGCGTTTCAGTCCCGAAAGCAGCAACTTCACGTCCGGTAATCCGTGGGCATAGTCGCCCAAAACTGGCGCTCCGATCGCGGCCAAATGTGCTTGGAGTTGTTGTTCCCGGCTCGTTTCAGGTCGGCCTTCGATCCAAGCGAAACGTCCAAAATTTTCCAAAACCTTGAAGTGCGAAACCGCCGGTTTACCCCCTCGCTTGCGATAAACGTGCATGCGCCCCGGCACATTCAAATCAGGCCCCAACCCGTATTTAACCGAAAACTCGGCCGGTAATGCGCCCGCTTCGCCCCTCACGAAGGGAAATTCGGTGACGAGCGCCGATTCTTCTCCGTCTTGCACCATCACCACTAGGCCATGATAGACCCGTCGGGCCATTTTACTCTGAAATTCGCCACTCAAGGCGTCGAGGGCGGGCTTCGTTTTCGCACACACTACGACACCGCTGACTTCCGTATCGATGCGATGCGCATTGATTACTTGCTTACCCCACCGTTCCTGCAGCGTCGCCCCGAGATCCGTCGCCACGCCGCCACGAGGACCTTTGCTTCCCACTGACCATCCCGCCGGCTTGTCGACGGCCAACACAACGTCATCTTCATACACTACGGTGGGAATACTCACGGGGGTAAAACTGCGGCGGTGTATTGGGCGGTCGCAACTGGATTCATCAAGCTCGGAACAATGGTTGCCGTTCGTTTCACCCCAGGCTTTGCTAAAAGTCTGATAAGGATTCAGTAGGATGATATTCTTCTTGCGACGAAGGCACCACCGTCCGTCGCTTATCCTGCCGTTTGCGATGCCGGATTTCTCCAAAGCTTTGTTCAACCTCGGCGCCGATTGGTCGACGACCATTACGCGCCAACATCTCCGGCGGCACACGAATTTTGCGGCCAAGCACGGCAAATTCCTTGCCCAATTGCTGCCCTCGTTGGCTCCCACGGTGCAGGGCAAAGCACTGCGCCTGCGTAGGGAAATGACCGAGTCACAATTCCGGGCGAATGTCCCACTTTCGAATCACGATACCACCGCGCCCTTGGTGGAGCGCATGCGGACCGGTGAGTGCGACGTCCTGTGGCCCGGTCGTTGTGAACTCTTCGCCTCCACCGCCGGCACAACCACCGGACGACCTCGCATCGTGCCTCTCACTCCCGGCATGGTTGAGCATTTTTACCGCATCAGCCGTTACGCTGCGCTCAATGCCACCGCTCGGGCCGGCAACATCGATGCCTTGCGCGGCAGAGCAATTTTGCTCGGTGGTCAAACTTGCCCAGTCGACCCCATTCCCGAGGACTCCGCGTCCACGCCGTTTCCCACCACCGCCGACCTCAGCACGCTCGCCGCGACCTATAAGGCCAAGTGGATCGCTCGCCACTACTTCGAACCCACCGCCAAGATCGCCTTGGAATCCGATTGGACCACCATGGTGGAGCGAATCGTGCGGCGAACGCGAAATCGAAAAATCAGCATGATTGCCGGCCAACCCCAGTGGTTGATTTCATTTGGCCAACAGATTCTGGATTCCCTCGCCGAAAAAAAACGCCGACATACTTCACTACATGCCGTATGGCCTCAATTACGGTGTCTCGTTCACACCGGTCAAAGCAACCAAACCACGCGATCGGCTCTGCAGAAAATCGCTGGTCCCAACGTGTTGCTGCATGAGGTTTACTCCGCCGCCGAAGGGATCTTCGCCGTGCAGGGTCACCACCCGACTCCTGGACTGCGACTGATCGCCGATTCCGGGATCTACTTCGAATTCCTGCCCGTCTCTGACTATAAGCCGTCGGAATTGAACGAGATGGGCCAAAAGACCGTTCCTCTCGCCGCAGTCGACACGAAAACCGATTACCTGATCGTGGTGACCACCCCGGCCGGCCTCGTGCGACATATCGTCGGCGACGTCGTCCGCTTTTCCCGCCTTCGTCCGCACTATCTTTATCCCGTCGGACCCATCGAACTGCAGCTCTCAACGTTCGGAGAAAATCTCCTCGCTCGCGACGCGACAACCGCCCTGTTCAATACCTGCGAGGTCAACAAATGGCAGATTCGTCATTTCCATGTGGCGCCACTACGCGATACGGAGTTTCTCGGCGTTCACGGCGGACGCCATGAATGGTGGGTTGAACTTAAACCCGGCTCGCAGGTCACCCCCACCGGCCCGGTCATCAGCTCACAACTTGACCTGCTCCTGAAACAGGAAAAACCCCGCTACGCCGAGCGTCGTGAATCCAGTCAAATCGGCGCGCCCCTCGTGCGGTTGGTGATGCCAGGGGCTTTCGAGCATTGGCTGCGACACTCCGGTCAATGGGGCGGCCCGCATAAACTCCCGGCCGTGCGCAACGATCGTTTGATCGCCGACGGGTTGGCCCAAATGGTTCGCTTTTCCGGTCATTAATTTTTTTCACCGAAATCGTCACCTTCGCGACACGCGATTGGCACGGGCAGTGCTTAATTTCATCCGATCAGCTTAGCTGATGTATTGGGGTTACATGGATGTTGGCTCTTGCAGCCAACTCAGAAAACAATGGGCCCGCCGTTAAGGGGTTTTCGGCGGGCCCTCCTCTTTTAAAGGATCCTATTGGAGTGCTTTAAATGAGCCCACCGATGAAGCGCAGGAACTGGGATGTCCCCTGTCTCGGCCGGCATCCGTTGTCACAACTCAGGACCGCGATCACCCGGGCCAACAGAACGCCTCCGTCGTCAAATGCCTGCAGGGATGATCTTTCTGGCCAGCCCCAGCCTGTCTCTGGGTGCCTACAAGAGGGATCGAATCAACGGCTCATACTCACTTCGCTCCATCATCCCCACCTTGCGATGGCGCACCTGACCGGACCGATCGATGAGAAAGGTAGTCGGGATGGCCTCGATGCCCCCAAACGCATTCACGATCTGCTCGTCTCCCATCACCAACGGGTAGTTTATCTGATATTGTTGACCAAATTTTTCCACCACACTCGGACCACCACGATCCAGCGACACCCCCACGATGACCACGCCCTTGGCCTCTAATTCACGCTGCATCTCGATGTAACCCGGAATCTCCTCTTTGCACGGGGGACACCATGTCGCCCAAAAATCCAGCACCCCCACCTTACCGGCCAATTCCGCCGAACTCATGATCGACCCATCCAGGCGCTTCACTTCCCAATCAGGGGCCTGACCCAGCCGCGGCAACGAGGAAGTGTCCGCCACTTGCGCCGCCTCTTTAGCCGGCACAGTCGGTGATGAAGACGGCTCAACCGTGACCGCGACTTCCTGAGTTTCTGAACGACTGCAGCCCACCGCCAAAAGGAGGGAGCACGCGGCAATAAAGATGGAGCATAGTTTCATATTAAAATTCATTTGGAAGCACTCTAAAGTAGGTCGGGATCCGATTCTTTTAAACCCGAGCACGCCAAAAACTTGGCCAAAGATCGCCGGATGACAACAGGGCCACAGTTAAAAATCCTGATCCTTTCAAAGCTAAGGCGAATGCAATCTCACGATGACCATGCGACCCGTAGTAGGCGGCCGCCGAGCCGAGGATCACGCCAAACACGATCTCCAGCACCGAAATCACGGTAAAAAAGGTGCGCGTGCGCAAACCGCTCAAAAGATTCCCCGAGCGCACCACCCGTCCCCCTTTTGGGGTGCGCACAAATTCTCCGCCATTGGAGAAAAGCCCCTCGAAAAACGCGGCGCATAAGGTGATGCTCAGCGCCAAGCCAAACGACAATAGCAGGGGCGACAATAACAGCCACATCAGGCCTTCCCGCCACTCTCGTCGTTGGAAAAATTGGCCCGCCACGTAAAAAGCCACAGGGGCGCCGCCCGCCAGCAACACGATCGCCGGATTCGCCAACAGCCACCACGACCCCATCCGATCCGCCACCAACCAAAGATACGGCACAAATAATACGGAAAAGGTGACCAGCAAGGGATGCACCACGCCAATCGTCAGGTGCCACCACGCCTCCCGCTTAACCCGCCAAGGTAAATTCGCCGCCATCACTTGCAGCAGGAGTTTGCGCGCAACTTGCACGCCCCCCTTGGTCCACCGGCGCTGTTGCGACTTAAAGGCGATCAAGTTCTCCGGCAACTCCGAAGGCACCGTGTAGCGATCGAGATAGACCAACCGCCATCCCCGCAACTGGGCCCGGTAGCTCGCGTCCAAATCTTCCGTCACCGTGTCACTCGTCCATCCCCCGGCGTCTTCCAGCGCGGCCCGCCGCCAGATCCCCGCGGTGCCATTGAAATTGAAAAATAAACCCGCCGCCGCCCGCGCCGTTTGCTCCACCACGAAGTGCGCGTCCAAAAACACCGCCTGAAACCGGGTCAACAGGGTGCGCTTACGGTTGGCAAACTCCCACCGGGCCTGCACCACCGCAACTTCGTCCGCCGCAAAGTGCGGCATCAATTTTTCCAAAAAATCGGGTTCCGGTCGGAAATCGGCATCAAATATCGCAAAAAACTCCGCGTCTGATTGTTTCATCCCATAGGCCAAAGCCCCTGCCTTGTAACCTTCGCGTCCTTCCCGGCGGAGATGCGTGACGTTCGCCGACTCCGCAGGATGCTGTTGTAGCCAGCGCTCGATCGTCGCAGTCGTTTCGTCCGTCGAGTCATCTAGAATCTGGATTTCCCAGCGTTCCGGATTCCAGGCCAGCGCGGTGACTTTGGCCAACAAGGCTTCCACGACGAGGGGCTCGTTGTAGATCGGCAACTGCACGCACACTTTGGGCTCCCGGGTCCAGGTCGGATCCGGCTGAGCCGGCTTGCGCGCCGCCCGCCAATACAGCACCAACATCTTGAGCCGGTGCGCCCCGTAGGAAACGAGCCCGGCCAACGTCACAAGGTAGACGATGGTGATTAAAGTGGTCATGCAGGAGAACGGTAGAGCTCCAACGAGTTCAACTTATGCCCAAAAAACAACATTAAGGGGCATTCTCTTGATCAAGGCCCCGATTCTTCCCTGCTCCCCGCGGCTCAAACTCGACGCCAATTCGCTTTCGTCAACCGTGAGGCAAACTCTTCGGGTCCGACAATTCCAGGGCGAGCGTGTCGATAAACTTCCGCATGGCCGGCGTCAGCACCCGACCTTTGCGGTGCAAGATCGCCAACGGTCGCGTGAAATCCCTCCCCTTGAAATGGAGAATCTTGAGGGTGCCTTGCTGCGCTTCCCGCATCACCGTTGCCTGCGGCACGATCGCGACCCCGTGATCGATTTCCACCGCCCGTTTCACCGTCTCGATGTTATCGAACTCCATCACCGGTTCCATCTCGATCTTGTTGTCGCGGAAAATCTGGTCGACCGCCTTGCGCGTCGGGATATCCGGATCAAACCCGATAAACTTCAGGCCTGCCAGTTCACTCAGCTCCACCTCCGTGGCCCGCTTCGACAAGGCATGCTCCGGATGCGCGATCAGCACCAAATGGTCATCGCGGAATGAGACTGCCTCGATCTGACGATGTTTGAGCGGAAACGCGACCAATCCGAAATCGACCGAGTTGTGCAAAATATCCTCATACACCAGATTCGACCGGCGATACTCCACCCGCACGTTGACCGACGGAAAATCATGTAAAAACCGCTTAATATACGGCGGCAGCTCGTGCAGACCGATCGAGTAAATTGTGGCAATCCGGATCGTGCCGCTGATCACCTTCTTCATTTCCTGCAACTCCGACATCAACTTATCGTAGCCGTGTAGCAATTCCTTCGAGGTCTCATAGACCGCCTGTCCCTCCCGCGTCAGTTGAAACTGCTTCTGGCTCCGATCGATCAACAGCGTTTTGAAATGCTTCTCCATCGCCCGCGCCTGTTGGCTCACCGCGGATTGCGTAATACCGTTAATTTTGGCCGATTTCGAAAAACTCTTCGTTTCGACGAGATCGGCAAAGACTTTGAAATTCTCAATTTGCATGGCCACGGGAGTGAAACAGACATATAAACGATTCTTATTCACGCGCAAATCATTAATCCCGCTTTATGAATCTGCCTTACGAGACCTTCTGCAGCTATGCTGATGCGGTGCGGGCCGAAATCGACCGTGCTTGTGCCGCCGCTGGCCGATCATCGAACGAGGTCGAGCTCCTCGCCGTCACCAAAACCCATGGCCCCTGGGCGCCGGAGTTTGCCGCTCGCTACGGGCTCACCGGCGTGGGCGAAAACCGCGTCCAGGAAGCAATCGATAAAAAGCCGCAAGTCACCGCCGAGCTGCGTTGGGAATTAATCGGACACCTTCAGTCCAACAAAGCCAACCTCGCTGCCGTGCACTTTGACCGCGTGCAAAGCGTTGATTCGATCAAGCTGCTCCAACGCCTTGATCGCGCCGCCGAATCGGCCGGACGTCGTATTGCCGTCCTCCTCCAAATCAACGCCGGCCAAGACCCGGCCAAATTCGGCGCCGACCTATCCGATGCCCCGGCGCTGTTGGAAGCCGCCCTGACTCACCCCCACTTGCAGGTCGACGGAATGATGACCATCGCCCCCCTTTCCGACGATCCCGACGTCGCTACCCGCACCTTCGTAACTTTGCGCGAACTCCGTGATCAACTCGCTCAAGAATTTGGGGTCCCACTCCCCGAACTGTCCATGGGCATGAGTGGCGATCTCGCCGCCGCCATCGCCGCCGGCAGCACCCAAGTCCGGATCGGCACCGCGCTCTTTGGACGACGGTAAATCACGGGGCGGACCAAAAAAGCGGCCTCACCGGGTCGGAGTTTCTTGCCACTTTTGACCCGGCCCATTGTCGTTTCCCGCGTGGCTGATGTAACGCTGACTTCCGCAGAAAAAGAC
>CAXBOL010000112.1:0-9533 GCA_963977295.1 uncultured Opitutaceae bacterium | reverse complement strand
CCTCCTCGGGATAGCCACCGTCGCTCTCATTTGGCATCGTTGGCCGAGTCGAGAGTCTGCCGCTTCAGCTGAGGCTATGGGCCAATTTGAGCACCTGCCCAACAGCGATCAAGGTCTGTTCCGCTTCACCCCACCGATAAAACTCGCCCGCCTCGCCACCGATTGGGAGAAACAACGCGCTCTTGTGATCGGCCTTTCCCTGCCCGAGATCGCGGCCGCCCAAGATATCCCCGAGTATCAGATCAAACTGCTCGAGATTGCTCACCACTACGTGGAGATCTACATCTTCTGTGAGCACGATCATAGTCGGGCCTATGCCTACTTTCTTTCGTTGATCAATAATCATCCCGAGGCCGAAGCCATTCTCGCGAAAACCCGTTTCATCGATTCACGGGATCTCCAACGGTGGACCCGCGACTATGGACCCATCTTCGGCATCAAACCGGATAAGGGACTCGTTCTCATCGATCCCATCTACCGCGACCTTACCAGGGATCTCAAAGAAACGATGCTCAAGGGGGCGGATTCAAATCGCAAGCTGTTGGCCATGCAGGGCGACGCGATGCCGGCTGACGTGGCCGTGTTTCTCCAACAACGCTTCGACGCCGATGTCGACGTCGTGCGACCGCCCCTGTTAATCGACGGCGGTGATTTCGTGCATGATGGTCGCGGCAACGTTTTCATCTCCACTCAGACCTTGGTCCGCAACGGAGGAAACAAACCGGCGCTGAATGAGGTGTTTCGCCAGTATTTCGGGACCAAGAAACTGCACGTGCTCCAATCGCTACCCGGCACGACGGTCAGTCATCTCGATATGATTTTCAAATTCGTCGACTCCCAAACGGTGATCCTCCCCGACTACCAGACTGACGGTTCCGAGCAACTCAACCGCTACCGCAAAGAGCTTACGCGTGAGGTGCAAAGCGTGCTGACCGCGAACGAAAATTATCTGCAAAAACACTTTCCCGATGTTCGCATCCTCAAAGTGCCCATGCCTCCCATCATGTTCATGTCACCGGAGGAAATTCTCGTCGAAGCCCGGACCGAGTTTCTCCGGATCATGGCTTTAAATCGAGGCATCATCTCGGCCGAGGAGCTCAACAACCTCCCGCCCGCCGGATACGCCGCACTGGAAGAACGCACGCTTGCTCTCGTTCGATCCGAGATGACGCGCGTCGACCTGAATTCGATCGAAGGATTCAACCTCGTCCTCAAGAACTACGGGCAACTCCCCTTGGAGAAATATTTCGATATCCACTCCGAAACAGTCACACGCTACCGGTCTTATCTCAACAGTCTGTTCCTTCACGATACCCGGGGTCGCCAGGCCTTCATTGTGCCGCAATTCACGGGAAGAAATTCGTCCGAAAACGATCTCCTTCGCTCTTGGGAAACACAGGTCGAGAAAACCTACCGCCAAGCCCGTCCCGAAGCCAGTATCCACTGGGTCAATTGCGACGCTATGGTCACCGACTCAGGCTTTGTTCATTGCACTACAATCACGGTGCCCGTTTGGGACTCGTGAACGAAAATCGGTCCCGCTCATAACCCTCACGAGCCGCGATGACCTCCTACCTCCTGCGATTGTCGCCATTGGTCACCGCGATGAAGGCACCATCGTGACGAAAGGCAACTTCGCGCATCAGGTTCGCAAACTTCATCCCCGTATGTGCGCCCATGAGTGGGTAACGTAACACCGTGGGGAACCCTACGGCGTTGATCGACACGTGCCGTTTCCCGTTTTCCTTGCGCGGATTCATGGTCTCCAACCGGGCCAAAATCGGCTCGGCTTCGCCCGTGAATTCGTCGCCAAACACAAAGATGGCCATGCGCATTTGGGCATTATCGGGCTGATAAAGAGAGCGAATCGCGCGGAAAATTCCCGGCGTTGGATTGGAGCTGCTGAAGGTCGGATAAGTCGCCAGCACGCGCAGCGCACCTTGCCGAGTTTCCCGACGATCATCCAACCAAATTCCGGGCGTGCCCGGGAGGACGAATCGACCGTCAGCATCGAGAAACTGCACCCCTCTGATTTCTGGATAGCTATCGAGGACATTCTGAATTTTTTCGATCACCCCGGCATAAATCTGATCCGTCGCCGAGTCTCGCATGCTGCCCGAAGTATCGAAGACGAAGGCGATGTAGTTACTCTCGATCGGCAATCCCACCGGCAGGTTGATGTCCGGCAACTCAAACTCCACTTCGAGCTCTTTTTGCATGGCGGCAATTTCGAGTTTTTCCTCCTCCAGTTCTACCATGAGGGACTCTTTGCCGGCTTCCAATTCAGCGATGCGCAGACTTAATCTATCCATCATGGAGGCCAGTCGCTCCGCTTGCGATTGCGCTTCATTTTTAGCATCCGCGGCGACCTGTGCCCGACGAGCCACTTGGACTTCCTGTGATTCCAACTCTTCGATTTTTGAGAGCCGTTGTTGGGCGATCATATCGAGCCGATCACGCAGGCTTTGAATGATCTTATTCGCCGATCCCATCGTGATGACAAACAACAACACAATCGCTCCAAAACCGCAGCAAATACAATCAAGGAAGGATAAGCCGAAATCGGCGGAATCACGTTTATTGCGGGGTCTCATTTTAGGTATCGGGCCAGGATGGAGCGGGACTCACCAATGCCCCCTTGGTGCGATCCGCCAATTGCCAGAAGAGGAACGGGGAAGCCGGATCACCGACGAGTGGATACAAAATGGTGTTGATCGGAATATCGGGCGCCGCGATTTGAGCCGCCGCGTTAAAAAATCGCACGCGATCGACGTCGGTTACAATTTCTCCCGAGCCGTAGGAATCACTCTGGGTGGGGAGACCATCGGTGAGCAAAACCATGGAGCTCGGCACCGTGGGCATCGACCGCACAACCCGAAACGCATGCTCCAAGTTCGCGCCTCCCTTGGGCACCACTTTACCCAATTCTTCGATGACTTCCTTAACCAAATCACGGTCGTTGCGATCAATCCAATCCACCGACCGCCGATCAATCAAAGGCACCGTGTCCTCCGCAAAAAGCATGACTTGAAACGCCGAATCACTCGGCAGAGACGAGATTAACCACTGCACCGATCTGACCACCCGTTGCCACTTCTTCGAGTTACGTTTTTCATCGTCCGACTTGCTCTGCATCGCGATCGCTTCGTCGATGTCATCGGAAACCATACTGCCTGAGGCCCTTACCAAAAAGAGCACGTATTGCCCCTCCAATTTGAAACCGGTCAAATACTGTCGGCGCTTCACATTCGGGATCGGCACCGGGTCTGGTTTTTCAGCCGTCGCCAAGGCTTCTTTCTCAGCAATCAGTTCGAGCATTTCACGCCGAACTTCCGCTTCACTTTGCAACATGCGGGCCAACTCCTGCTCCAACTGCGAGATCTCGACCTTGGTCACCGTATTACGCGTTTCGAGCTCGTTCTTGCGGCCTTGGTCCTCAGTCGCCTGAAAATCCAATATTTCGATCTTATCCTCCCGACTTTTTACGTCGTATTCGAATTGACCAATTACCTCTTGAATTTCGGCCAACTTCATTTGTTGCGCATTGCGCTGTTTGCCCGCGACCAAGACGAACAGGAGCAAAACGCCGCCAAAACCGCAACAGATGCAGTCCAAAAATGAGATGCTGAAGATCTCAGTTTTACGGCGTTTGATTGCCATTTGTCAGATCCTTTACACGTCAGCGGGGTTAGGCTTGGCCGGGACGGGTTTCCGCGACCACCGTGAGCTCAACTTCGGCTCCGTTCGCCGCGCGCAGCACCACACGATCCCCCGGAGCGACTCGGAGAGGTGTGACTCCGGATTCAACCACGCCGATCTGCCATTCGCCGGCTGAGCGTGAAAGTTTGACCGTCGCGTGGCCAATTCGGCTCAGCGCACTCACCGCCGGAGGACCGCCATCCACCCCGCCCAAGATTTCAGGGAGGGCGTGCAGCGAATATGCCGCCCCGTCCGCCACCAGGTGACTGGCCATCAATCCCGGTTTGGGGTGCGCCGCCGGCACATGCTGAACTTGCACGTCGCCAGATTGAGCCACGTTGGCCGAAGCCACCGAAACTTCCTTGATCACGGGAACGGTCGAAATGTCCCCACAAACCTCTAGATCGGCGGCAAACCTCGCGGCCCCCCGCGCGGCTGCGCCTTCGCCGACATTGACGATTTTGCTGAAGCCGCGCGCCATCAAGGCGTCTCGCAAACCCGGCAACATACGTCCGCGCGAGCTCACCGCCACGACGACGTCTTTCGGCGTCAAAGCCCCGTCGCGCAAGAACTTCACTGCAGCATCGGCCCAGCCGTTTTCGATCGGCAGGAGATCGCGTAAAAGCGTCTCCCGCGGAAACGCCGCCTGGTGGATCCGCGACGGCGTCTGGATCGAATAGCGGATGTCGGTGCCGTGACTCGCATCCAACAACTGCTCTCGCGTTTGTTCGTAAAATTCCTGGTCGAGTTCTCGCTGCGCCGTCACGTCAAACGCGGTCGCACGCAAAAAGCGATTCCCCATCGCCCGCTGCAGTCCTTGTATCAAGGGCACGTAACCCAAACGCGGGAGCCGAAGGTGTCGACGCCGATGCATCTTCCCCGCCCCGTCACTCTCAGACAGAGACATCACCGCCGAATGCAGATGGAGATCCAAATAGAGCATCCGCTGCGCGTTGAGCCCCGAGGTTGAATCAGGATCATTGAGGGTCGCGGTCGATAGCCCGCAGAGACTGGTCAAGGGGATGCCCAGATCCCGAGCCATCGCCAAGATGAGCCCTACTCCGGACCCTTCGTCATCGTCGTCACCCAGAATTTGCCCAGGCATGGCCAGAGCCACCCGATCGGGTTGACCGACTTTGCTGACCAGATCCGACCAAAACTCTTTTAGGAAACTGTAGGCGAGTTCCGAGTAAGCCGGGATTCTCGGGGGGCCTTCGAGGTCGGACGGGGCCAGTGACAGGAGCTCCCAAAACGTGTGGCTGGCCCCGCGAGGCTGGAGCCGTGACCTCCGCTCGGCCTGACGACCGAAGACGAGCTTTTCTCCGTCCCAGGCCGCAAATCCCGGCCAGTCGCCATCGGACTCTGACAGAACCACCTTGGGCGTGTCACCGTCCGTGGCAACCGCCGCGTTAAAACCAAAATCGGAAAATTCGATGCCACATGCGATTGCCATAAGAAAAGGGGAAGAGGGTGAGTGGTGTTTCGGAGAGCCAAAGAGGACTTAGACAAAGGTGGCCCCGACATCTTCGCCGGCGGGCACTTTCATTGCGTCAACAATCCGCGTGCGGCAGTATTCCTGCACATCTTGGATCAAATGCTCCTGCCGGGCCTGCAGCAGGTGCATCACAAACATCAAGATGATACTCAGCACCAACGCGATCAGGGTGGAGTTAAAGGCCAAGCCCAGTGAATTCGTTACCCCGGACAAGTCGCCTTGCAGTGCTTCGTCAGCCTGGGCCAACGCATCACCGATACCCCGCACTGTTCCGATGAAACCCACCGAGGGAATCGCCCACGCAATGTAACGCACGAGCGAAAGATCAGAATCCAGTTCGTCGGCCGCCAATTGCGACCGCTCCTGCACCGCCGCCGCTGAATCCTGAATCGAGTGAGTGGCATGAAATCGCTGCAGGGCCGAAATCACAAAAGCCGGCAACAGTTTCGAAGCCATTGACCGCTCCCGCTCCACCACGGCCTGCACTTCTTTGGCATACTCCAACGCCGCATCGGGCAAAATGCGTTGCCCGACCTCCAAGTGGACAAACTCGCGGCTCAGGATCCGATGCTCCCGGGAAACGAGCCACAATTTGTAAGAAAGCAAAATTGAGGCCCAGACCATGAGGGTAAGGCACGCCTGCTGCTCATAGTCTTTCAAAATGATGACAAAATTTCTTTGGGCGTCGGCGTCGTCCCGCCCCTGCTGCTTCATAATGCGGCGGTTAATCTCCACCTCGGCGGCCTGGGGTCTGATGTATTCGCCGTATAAAACCCAAACGCCGATGAAGGCGATTAACAGGCCAACACTTTGAACAATAAATCCTTGGGTAAAAATGCCGCGCTGTCGGGTAGGAGTCATGGGAATATAAGAGTGCGAGGTGAGGTAAAAGTGCCGTCGAATCTTCAAAAAGTCTTTGTGAACATTTTAATGATCCCGCGTGTCAGACAAAGTTCCGTTAGTCTCTCTTGCGTCAACGAGAGACTCTGTTAGCATTCCCAACACCCCTAACCGTCCTTTCGTGAAAATCAATCGTCGTCCCAAAATGAGGACTTCCGTCCCGCTCCTCCTCCTCTCCCTCAGCTTCCTCGCCGGATGCCAGGTTGCTCCATCGAAAACCGCCAAGGGTGCGGGGGTCGGTGCTGCGGCCGGTGCCGTCGGTGGTGCCGTCATCGGCAACAACTCCGGGTCCGGCAATGCCGGCACGGGCGCGTTGATCGGCGGAGCCGCCGGTGCCGCGGTCGGTGCGGCTGTCGGTCTCGTTCAAGATATGAAGGAGCGTAGCCAACAGGATCAACTCGCCCAAGAGCGCGCCTACCAACAAGAGGTGGCCCGCAAAAAGCAAGAGGAGGCCCGCATGCGGGACCAACTCAACGAGGAACTCGCCATCGCGCAGGGCTTCCGCATCACTGATGCCGAACTCAACGACGCCCAGCGCCGCGCCGATGAAACCGCGTCTCGATTGGCGGAACTCAAGGCCGAACGCGAATGGGCGCTCAGCCGTAAAAAGCAACTCGACGAAACCGAAACAAAAATAGAGTCTGAACTCGCTGAAATTGCCCGCCTCGAGGCCGAACTTGCCGAGTTACGAGGCAAAACCACCCCGGACGGACGTTAAACCCCTGAATCCTCCCTCCTTTCCTCGGGAACAATTTCCAACCACTTCGCTCTTAAACAGCTCCCCTTTCAACTGATCGCTTCTCCCGCTATGGCCTCCCGAATCTCCTCAACTCAAATCTGCCGCACGTTGCTTCTAGCCTTCGCCGCATTTTGGGTGGGCGGGTGCGCGACCAACACTTACGACGTTAAAATCAACGCGATCTCCAATCCGGAAAAACCGTCAGGTGAATCTTATCGCATCGTCGCTAAAAACGGAGGCGACCCGCGCACCGACCTGCGCACCAAAGAAGCCGTCGACTACGTCAAAACCGCCCTTTCTGGACGGGGTCTCTACGAAGCGCCCAACCCCGAAACCGCCGATATGGTGGTCGAAGTGGACTACGACGTCGAGCCCCCCCGGGTGGAGTTCGAAACTCGGTCGGTCCCTGTCTTCGCCCGCATCGAGGGGGGCTTGCGCTCGGTGATCGTGCCTACGAGGTCATCCAATGGCACCGTATCCTACCGCCGCGTCACGGTGATGGACCCCCCCTCGCAGGAGCTCATCGGCTTCGATGAGCAAACCGTCCCCGTAACCGTCTATGAGAAATATCTCCGTGTTTCTGCTCGTGAAAACATAGCCAGCGGTGACGACACCCCTCCTTCCCAGCTCTGGAGCGTATACGCGACCAATGAAGCCGAGGACGACGATATCCGCTCCGCCCTCCCCGTGCTGGCTTCCGTGGTCGGTGATTACATCGGCGTGACGACCGAAAAAGACACCAAAGTCAAAGTGAACTCCCAAGACGAAGACGTCGCCTTCATCAAAAAAGGCATGTAGTCCCCCTTCTCGTCCCTTGATGCGATTCCGCCCAGCCCGATCGGCTGGGCTTTTTTTTGCTTCGGCCCGACGCCCCCCCCTCCACCTCCGACCCCGGAGGACTAATCATGACATTAGTATATTTTGTGGTTTGCGCCTTCACCCGTGCTAAACCCAACCTCTCGCGTCCAATTTCCCCTCTTCAACCATGATCGGCACACTCTTCGAAATCCTCGGGTCCCTCGGCATGTTCCTTTTCGGCATGAAAGTCATGTCGGAGGCCCTTCAAAAACTGTCCGGCGAGCGACTGCGGGCGATGATGCGCACGATGACGCAGAATCGCTTCGCAGGGGTAGCCTCCGGCTTCCTCGTCACCTGTTTGGTTCAATCATCCTCCGCGTCTACCGTGATGATGGTGAGCTTCGTCAACGCCGGATTGCTCACGGTCGTCGAAGCCATCGGCATGATCATGGGAGCCAATCTCGGCACCACGACCACGTTCTGGATCGTTTCGTTCCTCGGTTTTAAATTCAGCCTTTCCTCCATCGCCTTGCCGATCATCGGCGTCGCGATGCCGTTTATCTTTTCCCGAAAATCGGTGCTGCGCGACACCGGCGAATTTCTCATCGGGTTCGGTCTACTCTTCCTCGGGCTGGTGTTCCTCAAAGAGGCCGTGCCCGACATCAAGAACAACCCCGACGCCCTGGCCTTTATTCAGGGCTACACGGGCCACGGAATCTGGTCGGTTCTGTTCTTTTTCGGCTTCGGCACCGTCCTCACCATTATCGTGCAATCGTCCTCCGTCGCCGGAGCCATCACCATCACCATGGCGGCTCAAGGCTGGATCGACTTCCCCACCGCCGCCGCCATCATCTTGGGCGAAAACGTCGGCACCACCATCACCGCCAACCTCGCCGCCCTCAGTGCCAACGCCAACGCCAAACGCGCAGCCTTGGCCCACTTGGTCTTCAACATGGTCGGCGTCACTTGGGCCATCCTCTTGTTTATCCCACTCACCCGACTGATCGACGGGATCATGCCCGGTGATGCCCTCGAACCCGGTAATATCCCCCTGCATCTGGCTGCATTTCATACCGGATTCAACCTCCTGAACACAGCATTCTTAATCGGGTTCGTCGGCTACCTGGCCAAGTTCGTCAACCGCGTGATCAAGGATAAGAAATACAATCCCTCGGATCACGTTGAGTTTAATTCCTCAATTATCCCCCGCACCGGTGAGCTGAACCTGGCCGAAGCCGAGGAAGAGGTCCAAAAGATGAATCAACTCACCCATGACCTCGTGAGCGGATTCGTTGAACTCTACGAGCAGCCCGGCGAAAAACTGGGTGATCGCGTCAAGGCCCTCAAGCAGCTGGAGAAGGATAGTGACCGTATGGCCCGCGACACCACAACCTACCTGCTGAAGTGTTCCGCTGGCCGGGTTTCCGACGCCTCCATGTCGAAAATATCTTCGCTACTGCGCGTCATCGCCGAACTCGAGGACATGTGTGACCGCGGTTACCGCCTCGTCCTGCTCGCGGAACGCCGCCATCGCAAGAAACGCAATTTACCCCCCGAGACCCAGGTGCAGGTCCGCCAATTCGGCGAGATCGTGCTGCGGTTCGTGGACTTCACCGCCACCTGTTTACGCCGTGGCGTGCAAACCTCCGACATGGAGACCGCCTACCAGCTCGAGAACTTCATCGACCAATTCCGCAAAAACCTGCGCAAGGAATCCATCCAACGCATGCGCCAAAGCGGGGACCTCATCAAGGCGGAGATGCTCTACATCGATATTCTCAACAACATGGAGGCCATCGGAAATCATTCGCTCAACGTGCTCCAAGCATTGCGTCACCACAGCGAATAATTTCCGCTCTCCGCCACTCTGACGGCGATCAATTCTCCCTCCCCTCACCCGCT
>CAXBOL010000111.1:0-9641 GCA_963977295.1 uncultured Opitutaceae bacterium | reverse complement strand
CCAAGCTGTAGAGTGGCCCTTCAACACCACCGAATTGATTCCGGCCGAAAAGATTGTGCCCCGCAATGCCTCAAAATCATGGCCGGTCCTCGGAAAACAGAGCGCCCTGCGCCCGGGATCTATCATGGCGGTATGGGATGAACTTCCGATCCGATACAACACACTCACCGCCCCCCATGTTGGCCTTAAGTTTCCCGTCAATGCGATCGAGCAATGGCGACCCAGCGCCAAACCCACGGGTAGATACAGCTATGAACTCGATTTAAACAGCCAGTCCCAGTCGATTTTCGGGGTGTCGGCGATTCCCAAGTCTTTCTTTCTAACGTCCTTGGATGATGCGGAAATCGACGCCTACCTCGCATCCCTGCCCAACTGGAAATCTATTCGGATTTTCGTAAACGATGATTCCGCCCAAAACCCCCAAATGATTTCTGTGATGGGTGGTCGCACTCGGGTGCTCGGCTATGCCTACACGTCCGACCGGAAAGACGAAGGCGACCGCGCGGTGTTCCAGGCGTTTATCGATATCGGAACCCCTAACTTAATTATTTTCACCTTGGAGTGCCCAGCCCGTAGCGTCGACGCGCTCAGTCGCGCATTCGAAAGTATGGTCACGTCGTTTGATCTTATTTCGAACGAGAATTAAACCGACCGCGGCGCAAACCACCCGCTAAACTTCCTCCAAGCTTGGGCTCGATGACTTAGGGCTTGTTTGATCTCCGGCGCGAGTAGACCAAAAGAGTCCGCATAACCGTTCGGAACAAAAAGCGGATCATAACCAAAGCCCTCTTTGCCCTGGGGCTCGAAGGCTAACGTGCCGTGACAAAGGCCTTCGAAAACGAATTCGCCCCCATCCGAATCCAACAACAGTAATACACACACATAGTGGGCCCCCCGCGCGGAACTCGACGTAGATTTCATCACGTGCACCAGCTTCTGCAGATTCGCACCGTCATCCCCGGCGGGACCCGCAAAATAAGCCGATTCCACTCCGGGTCCCCCCTCGAGGGCATCCACACACAGTCCGCTATCGTCGGCCATGGCCCACGCTCCACTCGGTAGCAGCGATTCGATGGCACGGGCTTTCTTGCGAGCGTTGCCCTCAAAGGTGCCGGTATCTTCCACCACTTCGGGCATACCCCCTAATTCGTGGATGGTTCGAAAATCGATCGGCAGCGCATCTGCATCCGCGAGAGCCTGTAGTTCCCTGACCTTATGCGGATTCCCGGACGCTAAATAGACTTGCTGCACTTTCATCGGGAATCAAAAAACGGTTTCGTCGGGTTGCACTCGACCGGGGTAAATCACCCGTCCCCGCATCAATTGGTCATCCCCGAACGTGGCATGTTTCACGTCCGTCAGTCGGATGGCTTCGGCAAGTTTTTCGGTGCGCAGCCCCCCGAATCCATTCCGCGCTTTGGCATCCGCAAAGAAGAGCGGCGCGCGATAATTAAAGAGGTAGTCCAGCTGGCGGGTGCGCAGTAATTCGCCGATCAAATTAGCGCCGCCTTCGACGTAAACCCCGCTGACCGATTCTTCGACGCACTTGGACCGGAAATCCTCGAACTTAACCCGCTGATCATCCGAAGGCAGCACCCACACGGTGACCCCTGACTCACGCAATTTTCGCACGTAACCCAGTCCACCGTGCTGAGTCGTCACCACGACAGTGCGTTCTCGGTATTGATCCGTGTAGACTTTCGGCATGCGCCGATCCACCACCGTGCGTAACAATCCATCGAATACAAAACGCCGCGGACACCACACCTCGTCGGTCCCGGTTCGGGCGGTGAGGCTGGGGTCGTCTTGCAAAACGGTCATGGCGCCCACGGCAATGCTGGGGAACACACGTCGCCAACGATGAACGTCGGCCCGCGAGGCCTCGTTGGTAATCCATTTTGAATCTCCGGTGCGGGTGGCAATGCGACCGTCGATCGTGACCGCCGTCTTGGCCGCAATCAACGGACTCCCGGCGGTGATCCAATGATTAAAGATGAGGTTAAGGTCGGTGCAGGCCTCTTCGCAAATTCCGGTAATCACCTCCACGCCCGCATCGGTGAGCAATTTTAGCGCGCGCCCGGCATGGGCGGGATTGGGGTCAAGCGCCCCAATCACCACGCGCTTGATCCCGGCTTGCAAAATAGCCTCACAGCACGCGCCGGTGCGGCCCGCCGTGGAACAGGGTTCGAGTGTGGCATAAAGCGTCGCTTTGGCGCCGGGCTTGCGGCCCAGATTATTCAACGCCACCCGCTCCGCGTGCGCTTCGCCATCGCGAGCGTGCCAGCCTTCGGCAACGATCTTTCCTCGTTCCACGATGACCGCACCGACCATGGGGTTCGGATGGGTTTCTCCCCAAGCTTGGCGAGCGAGCTCCAACGCCCGCAACATGAACTCCGTGTGATCAGGCTCTGACATAAGGGTTTCCGGTTTTTTCCGTCGCCACCGTGGTATGCGTTCCGTGACCAGGATACAGCACCGTTTCGTCCGGCAAGGAGTAGATCCGACTGCGAATCGATTTTTTCAATTCCTCCATCGATCCACCGGGCAAATCAGTTCGGCCCACGCTGCCGGCAAAGATCGCATCCCCCACAAAGGCCGTTTGGAGTTTTTCGAACACAAACATGACATTACCCGGGCAATGACCAGGCACGTGGCGCACTTCACTTTCTGTGCCCAAAGCGGCGAGGCGATCGCCCTCCTCCACCCACTGATCGACGACAATGCCTTCCAAGCCGAGTTTTTCTCCCATGAAACCTTCCATGACTTCGGGAGTTTCAATCAACACCTGATCCGCCAGATGGGCGATGACCTTCGCTTTCGTTTTTCGCACGACTTCAGCGCCACCTTGGGTGTGATCCCAGTGCCCGTGCGTGATCCACATCTCGGTCAGCCGAAGACCACCCTCGGTTAAAATCGGTTCAATTTTGGCCCAGATACCGCCGGGAGCGTCGATCAACACCGCCTCTCCCGATTCGGCAGAGCTCAGCAAATAGGCGTTGGTTTGAATCGGTCCCGATGGGATTACGTGCAAATTCATTGATCCAAGACACATCGCCAAACTTTACCGCCCTGCAACGCCCAAATCGGTTCCTTCATTGGTGGCTTGCCTCAAACCCCCTCAGTCGCTGACGATTTCTCTTTTTCCATGTCGACGCTCAAATTCGCAGTTCTTCCCGGTGACTATATCGGGCCCGAGGTAATGACCGAGGCCCTTCGTGTGCTCGAGCACGCGAGTGCGGCGGCCGGCTTGGCATTGGACTACACCAGTGCCGATGTCGGTGGCGCCGGGATCGACAATCATGGACAGGCCCTCCCGGAGTCCACCCTCGAAGTTTGCCGGGCGGCTGATGCTATTTTGTTTGGCTCCGTAGGTGGCCCCAAGTGGGAAAAGCTCCCCCCGAAGGAGCAGCCCGAGCGTGCCGCACTCCTCCCCCTCCGCAAAGCCTTCAGTCTTTTTGCCAATATTCGTCCTGGTTTGCTCTACTCCGAATTGACCGATGCCTCGCCGTTGAAATCGGAGCGTATCCCGGACGGGATCGATATCGTCTGCATTCGCGAACTCACCGGTGGCATTTACTTCGGGCAGCCGAAAACCACCACCCAGCTCGAAAACGGTGAATTTCAGGCCATCGACACCATGGTTTACAAAACCAGTGAAATCGAACGCATCGCCGAAGTCGCAGCCGTCACCGCCAAAGCCCGCGGCGGCCGGGTGTGCTCGGTCGACAAGGCCAACGTCTTGGAGACCTCGGTGCTCTGGCGCAAAACCGTGGTAGAGTATTTCGCCAAGAATCATCCCGACCTGAAACTCTCCCACATGTATGTCGACAATGCGGCCATGCAACTGGCCCGGGACCCGAACCAATTCGACGTGCTATTCACCGAAAATATGTTCGGCGATATTCTTTCCGACGAAATGGCAGTCATCTGTGGATCGTTGGGCATGATGAGCAGCGCCTCCCTCGGCACCGTGCAGAACCGCCACGGTCATCCGTTTGGTCTCTACGAACCTGCCGGTGGCACGGCCCCGGACATCGCTGGAATGGGAGTCGCCAATCCCTGCGCCCAAATCTTGTCCGCGGCAATGATGCTCCGTTACAGCTTCGGCCAAACCGAACTTGCCGCCAAAATTGAAGCAGCAGTGCGCAAAGCCGTCACCGTTGACGGACATCGCACCGGTGACATTGCCTTCGGGCGGCCGTCGATCGGCACGCGTGCCATGGCCGACGCCATCATCGCCAATCTTTAGCCGACTCTCAGGCCTAAACGGTTCGCCCGCCGGCAAGGTTTCGACGAATCAGAGCCACCAGACTCTCCAAGGAAAACGGCTTGGAGATGAAATTTTCGCCCTCCCTTAACCGGAATTTTCCGCTGAGGGGATGTCGGTTAAATCCGCTGCTGAAAATGACACTCATGCCCGGCGCCTTGGTTTGAACCCATTCGCCCAACTCAAAACCCGACACGCCCCCCGGCATCACGACATCGGTTAGGATCAGGGTGACACCGTCACTGACTTCGTCCCACCTTTCGATCACTTCCCGGCCATTGGAGACCTCTAACGTCCTGAATCCAAAAGACTGGAGGCACAGTGACGTCAATTCTCGCCCCTTATCATCATCATCCACGATGAGAATTGTGCCCTCAGGCGAATGGGGGTCTTGGTGTGGTTGGGTTGAAGAAGAGTTCATGTTGGAGATGCGGCGACGGCTTTGAAATCGAAGAAGGGGGCGAATGGATCGATAAATTCGCGGCGCCAGCGGGGGCAATTGATCAAAATAATCCCGTGCCTCATAGTGCAAAATGTTCGTTATCAGACTATAAGGATATTAAACCTAACAGCCAGCAGGGTGCATTACTCGAATCCAAATACTGCCCCCCCCGCTTCTAGCCTATATTAGCAGATCCGGATCAAATAAGTAATGAGGGATACTTCCTATTTTTAGGGTAGGTTGATTCCCCTAGGAGGATATCAGGTGGGTCTAATACCCGCTTGCTTTGCCTCTGACTCCATTTTGTCTTGTTCGTTTTTCCGCTTACCATGACCTCCGCCGAGATTCGCCAGTCGTTCCTAGATTTTTTTGCCGCACAGCAGCACACGATTGTGCCCTCAGCTTCCCTGATGCCTGATTCGCCAGGGTTGCTGTTCACCAATGCTGGGATGAATCAATTTGTGCCCATCTTCCTCGGGGATCAAACGCCCGATGTCTCCACCTGGGCTGGAGCGGTCCCGAGCGCCGACACGCGCGCCGCCGATACGCAAAAGTGCATTCGCGCCGGCGGCAAACACAACGACCTCGAGGATGTCGGATACGACACTTACCACCACACCCTTTTCGAGATGCTGGGGAATTGGTCGTTTGGTGACTATTTCAAGAAAGAGTCCATCACGTGGGGCTGGGAACTCTTGACCAAAGTATGGGGCATGCCTCCGAAGCGACTGTTTGCGACGGTCTACTCACCGGACCAATCGGCGGGAGATCCTGCGTCGTTTGACGATGAAGCCCACGCGATCTGGAAGGCCATCTTCGAAGCTGAAGGACTCGACCCCGCGGTGCACATCGTCAACGGCAACAAGAAGGACAATTTTTGGATGATGGGCGACACCGGCCCCTGCGGTCCGTGTTCGGAGGTGCACTTCAACCTCATGCAAGACGACGACGAGGCGACGGGTCGGGCCTTGGTCAATAACGATAGCCCGCGCTGCATCGAGATCTGGAACCACGTCTTCATCCAGTTCAACGCCAATGCCGATGGCACGTTCTCGCCACTCGCCGCCAAACACGTGGATACTGGCATGGGATTCGAACGCGTAGCCGGCATCCACGCTTCGTCCAAAGGGTTCACCGACTTCACCGCCGAACCCTCCAATTACGAAGCCGATGTGTTTGCCCCTCTCTTCGCCAAAATCACGGTGTTGTCTGGGCGCAACTACACCGGCACGGTGCCCACCAAGCGGGATGGACTCAGCGAACAACAAAACACCGACATCGCCTTCCGGGTGCTGGCCGATCACGCCCGCACCATCAGTTGCGCGATTGCCGACAATATTCTGCCCGGCAATGAAGGTCGCAATTACGTCATTCGACGGATCCTGCGGCGCGGCATTCTCTACGGCAAAAAAATCGGCCTGGAGACGGGGTTCTTCGAACAACTCGTGGATCCGGTCGTCGAGTCCTTGGGTGCGGTGTTCCCCGAACTGGTTGAAAAGCAAAACATCATCAGCCGAGTCATTCGCGCCGAGGAGGAAAGCTTCGGCCGCACGTTGGACCGGGGCTTGGCCATTTTCAATGAGGCGACCTCCAA
Organism: uncultured Opitutaceae bacterium; assembly: GCA_963977295.1. Classification (GTDB taxonomy): domain Bacteria; phylum Verrucomicrobiota; class Verrucomicrobiia; order Opitutales; family Opitutaceae; genus Actomonas. The sequence goes on along the minus strand of CAXBOL010000111.1, from coordinate 3,338 downwards.
AAATCAAAATGTGAGTGGTGCCACCGCCTTCCAACTCTACGACACCTTTGGCTTTCCCCTCGATATGACCCAGTTGCTCGCAACGGAGCGTGGGTTGCAGGTCGATACGACCGGATTCCATGCCCTGATGGAGCAACAACGCGATCGGGCTCGGGCGGCGCAGAAGAAAGAAGTCATCGTCGCGGCCACCGAGGATGACGAAAAGGTGGATCACGTCGCGACCAAGTTTGTGGGCTACGAGCTGGAGAATCTGTCGAACTACGCCACCACGATCGTCGACTGCTTGAATTCCGAATCGGGCACTTACCTCGTTTTCGATCGGTCTCCTTTTTACGCCGAAATGGGCGGTCAGGCGGGTGACGCCGGCACCGTTTCGATCAATGGGAATTCGATCCAAATAACAGATACGGTGAAGGATAAGACAGGGCGTTTCCTGCACCATACCGCCGCTCCAGTTGCAGCCAACGCCGGCGATCAGGTTGAAGTAAACGTCGATCTCGTTCGCCGTCGGTCGATTTCTCGTCATCACAGCGCGACCCACTTGATCCACTGGGCCTTGCGCAAGGTGCTCGGCACGCACGTGCATCAAGCCGGCACGCACAAGACGCCGGATCGTCTCCGCTTTGACTTCGCTCATTTCGAGGCGATGACGCCCGATCAAATTGCGGAGGTCGAACGATTGGTGAACGAGAAAGTCATCGACAACGCGCCGGTCCGCACGGTCGAAACCGAGTTCGATCAGAAACCCGAAGGCACCCTCGCTTTCTTCGGCGAAAAATACGGACGCATCGTGCGGGTCGTCGACATCGGCGGCTACAGTCTCGAACTCTGCGGCGGCACCCACGTGCAGACCGCGGGCGAGATTGGGTTGATCAAAATCGTCAGCGAATCGGCCATCGCAGCTGGAACCCGTCGCATCGAAGCCGTCTCGGGAGCGGCCTCCTATGCATTTATCGTCGCACATGAAGTTGCGCTTCACGCGGTGAGCCAAAAGCTCAATGCCGGGGCGCAGGATGTCGCTCAGAAACTGGACGCGTTGATGGCCCAAAAACTTGAGGTCGAACGCAAGTTGAAGGCTTTCGAGCAAAAGGCCGCCGCGGGGCAAGCGGACGAGTTGATCGCGGGCGCGACGGAACGCGACGGATTGCGGTGGGTCTCCGCGGTCGTTACCGCCGAGAATCCCAACGCGGTGCGCTCGCTGGGCTCGCAGATGATCGCCAAAATGCCGGATGGCGTGGTGATTCTGGGCGCGGCGTTTGGCGAGAAAACCTCCGTGGTCGTCTTCTGTTCCCCGGCGGCCGTTGCGGCCGGATATCAAGCTGGCAAGCTGGTGGCGGAACGATCGGCGGCCCTCGGCGGCAAAGGCGGGGGCAAACCCGACTTCGCCATGGGTGGCGGTCGCGACCCCGAGAAGCTGATGCCCGTTTTGAAACTGTAACCGTCCCTCCCAAACGATTCTCCTTTAGTTGATTCGATGCCTACGGATTCCTTTCCCGATTCGAATCAACTCAAGGATTGGTTCAACCGTGAGCGCTATGAGTCGCTGGCCGCGTTGCTGGCGAACGTGGACCCAGGTTTTGATCGCGCCAAGTTCCTGGAGGTTACGTTAGACGGCCTGCAGGAGCGAGAACTCAAGGCCCGTTTATATCAAACCGTTTTGGGAATCCATGCCGCCCTACCCGGCCCGTTTAAGCACAATCTCGCGGTATTGCGGCAACTCGCTCCGTCCATCGGGCACTCCTTTATTGCCGTCGGCTTATCCGATTATGTGGCGGAATTTGGATTAAACTCGCCGGCGGTGTCGCTGCCGGCACTCAAGTTTTTTACTCAATTCGGCTCCGCGGAATTCGCCGTTCGGCCTTTCTTGATTCGCGATCAAGCCGCGACTTTGGCCGTGATGAGCGCCTGGGCTGCAGATAAAAACGAACACGTGCGACGACTCGCCAGTGAGGGGTCGCGGCCTCGTTTGCCCTGGGGCCCACAACTTCGGGCCTTGGCGAAGGATCCGCGCCCTACCTTCCCGATTCTGACCCAGCTGCGAGCCGATCCCTCGCTCTATGTGCGTAAGTCTGTGGCCAACCACCTCAACGACATCGCGAAAGACAATGCCAACCTGATGCTTGATCTGGTGGAAGGTTGGGATCGTGAAGTCCCTGAGACCCGTTGGATCGTCAAACACGGCTTGCGGACATTGATCAAACAAGGACACCCGCGGGCCTTGGCTCTGTGCGGTGCGCAGACCGACCCGAAACTCTCCGTAAACTCGTTTAGCTGTGCTCCGACCGAACTCGATTTGGGGGACTCTTTATCGCTCCAAGCCGACCTCGTCTCCCATGACCAGCGTCAGTTGGAGTTGATCGTAGATTACGTCATTCACTACGTGAAGGCCTCAGGTTCCACCTCGGCCAAGGTGTTTAAGTGGCGCGCAGTTTCGCTGCCTCCCGGCGGGAAAATCCAGATCGAGAAGAAACAGACCATTCGCGATTTCAGCACTCGCCGCCACCATGCTGGAATCCATCGCATCGAGCTGCAAATCAACGGTCGTCGTTTGGCCTCGACCCAATTTGAGCTGCGAACTCAACCCTGAGTCATCCTCACGCGCAGCGTTGACCAATTCGAAGCACTGGAGAGCCTATCAAGATCTGTAATGATCAATTACCAATCTCCCGATCTCACCCAACATCCTCCCCGCAGTCCCCGTGTGCGGCTGGGGGGATTTGTCCATTTGCCCCGCCTCCTCGACAAAGCCCGCGCGTTCGCCGCGGGAAAACACGGCGGCTTCATTTATCCGTGTCCGTTGGATAAACGCTTGTTGGATTTTGTCGGAATCGACCCCGACGTGTTTTTGGCCCAAATCCAATCGGGCAAATCGGATACTGAAATGTTGGATTGGCTGACTTCTCACATGTCGCCCCCCCGTCGGCCGCATGAAATTTTGGCGTGGTCGCGCTGGATGGAAAATGTCGCCCCCGGCGACCCCCAACGCCACGCCAACTTCGCGACCGAAATTGAGCGCCTCGCCCCGGGGCGGACGGATATTGTGACCACGTTCGATCGTCTCGATCTAGACGACTACATTGCCTACGGCGGCAAAGGTTAACCGCCACAATGCTCAACTTACTTCCTCACCCATGAGTGACGCTCCCTCCCTCACCGCGCTTCTCGCCGTTGACGTCAACGCCGTCGATTTCGGCGCCTTGTTCGCAATGGCCAATCTCGGCGAGGTCGACGCGCAGTTGAATGGCCGGGGCGAATTCCGGCCGATCGGCCTGTCACCCACCGGCTCATTTGCCTTTTCGGCGACAAGTCCTGTGCCCGGCCTGGACACATCTTTGTCG
>CAXBOL010000110.1:0-9680 GCA_963977295.1 uncultured Opitutaceae bacterium | reverse complement strand
GACCTAACAAGGCGCTGCCGGGATGGTGGATAGACCCGAGAAATCCGCTCAACTGGCCATCGGCGGTTTCGATCACACTGACGTGCCAATAGCTGCGCTGGTTTGCGATGAAATAGACAAAATCCTGGGCCCGGCGAATCCCGAGCACCTGCGCCTCCAGTTCAACCATCGCGGTCACGTCGGCGGGGGTGGCGTCGCGCACGTGTTTACCGCTGGGGATGTCGTCCGAAATCCCGGCGTCGGGCACAGTCAGAATCATGTCCTGATAGACGGCGTAGGGCGCGAGGCCAGCGCGATTGTAGAGTGAAAAGGAATCGAGGTTCATCGCGCTCGAAACCAGCCGCAGCGGCAGGTTCTTCGATTCGGCGAACGCCTTGATGAAGGCCAACAGTCGCCGCGCGACGCCTTGGCCAGCGTAGTCGGAGTGGGCGTTCATGATGCCCAGCGAAACGTGAGTTTCTCGCTCCCGGTAGAAACAAGAGCCGGCCAGCGCGCCGGTCGCAGGATCGACGGCTAGCAAACAGTGCCCCGGATCGAGGTCTTCGTAGACTTCGCAAAACAATAAAGTGGAAGACGGATCACCGGTGAAAATAGCAGATTTGCCGTTCCGGACATACCAGTCGTTGGTGGAGGAGTAGATGAGGTCGGCGACCGCGGGCCAATCATCCGGGGTCGCCGGGCGGAGTTCGATTTCGATGTTCATGGTTGGGAGGGGTGCCAAGGCTTGGATTCGAGGGTGTGCCGCAGGATGAATTCCACGATGGGCGTGGGGTCTTCAAGACTATGCGGGTGGTGGCCGACACCGGGTTTACTGATGATTTGGATCGATCCCCCCAAGGCGCGATAGCGGGCGGCGAGGACCGCGGTGTTTTCGGCGACCGGCACGACCTCATCGGCGTCGCCGACGATGTGGAGGAGCGGCACGCCGGCCTGCACGAGGGGGGCGAGTCCGTCGATGGGGTTTCCAGTGAAGGTGACGGCCTCCTCGGCGGTGAGTCCGTAGACGGCGAGGCATTTGACCCAGGTTTCGGCGCTGCTGTGGTCGCGCGGCCAACTCTTGATGTCGCACACCGGGGCGTCGGCGTAGATGCAGGCGACTTTGGTGGGGTTCGCCTTGGCCCAATTGTAGATGATGAGTCCGCCGCGACTGAGGCCTTCGAGGACGACTTTAGGCGCGAGGCCATAGCGGCCCGTCATCTCGGCGTAGAATTGATTCCAGATCGCCACGGCGGGCGGTCCGCCGAACAGGTCGGCGACATCGCAGTAGGCCACGTGAAAACCGAGTTTCAGCAGGGCAATATCGGTCTGGGGCTCGTGTCCCCAAAAGCGGGCGCGCCAAATCCAGGGTTTGCCAGGGGCGGCGGTGTCGGGAACGACCACGATGGCCTGGCGATCGGCGACTTGAAAATCGAAGCGTTTAAAGCCGTTCCAGTCCGAAGTGGTGCCGGGGAACGGAGTCGCTCGCACGAGCGTGGTGAGAAGTAGGGCGAAAGGGAGCAGGCGTCGGAGCAGCATGGGGAGGGCGAGGGATCGGGGATGACGAGAAAGACGGTGGCACGAAACAAGGTTCGCCTACGAGCCATGAGTGCGTTTGGGATGCTGTAAACCCCGTTCCGAATCGTTTTATTGTGCCCACTCACCCTGTATCCTCCACTCCTGCGATGACCCCGTTGAAGGCTTTCCTGGGCCAGGACTTGATGGCGAGTTTGAGCCGGTTGAGCGACGCGACAATGATGGGACCGTGGGCAGGGAGGCGACCAGTGGACCGGCGACGCGCGACGAGATTTGTGCCAGTGCTCTATGGTGAAGATCACGCGCATGGGCATGCGGAGTTGTGTTTGTTAATCGAAGGACGGTGTCGATTCAGCTTCGAGCACGAGGGGGCGATGCTGGAGGCCGGGGATTTGGTAATTTGTCCGGCGGGAGTGCCGCATGCGGAATCTTATGTGACCAAGCGAACCGGCTATCGTTTGGGGTGGTGGAGTTTGGAGCAATCCGACCCGACGCTGCATGTGACGCGTTACACGGCGGCGGAGGGGTTTTGTCTCGAGCATCGCATGAGTCTGCAGGCATTGCCGGCCGAGGTGCGTCGGCGCTTGGATCGCTTGCGAGCGATGGCCGCGCAGTCCGAGGTGGCGGACGTTGATGCGCTGCGTGAGGCGATGTTCACGGTGGGATTGGCGTTGCTGCGACGAGCGCTGGATGGCGGTGTCGATAAAATGGATACGCGGGCCGCCTTGGTGCAACAAGCGATGGTCTTTGTGCAGGAAAACGCCGGACGGCCGTTGTCGTTGGATGAGGTGGCGCGAGCCGTGCATGTGTCGCCCAATTATTTGACGACATTGTTTCGCTCGGTGGTGGGCAAGTCGCTGGGGCGCACCATTCTGGCGGAGCGGATGGCACGGGCGGAGCAGTTGCTCGGGGAGGGGAAGATGAGTGTCAAAGCCGTCGCGGCCGAACTCGGTTTCACGGATGCCTTCGCATTCAGCCGAGCCTTCAAGAGTTACAGTGGGCAATCTCCGACGCGCTGGTTGGCGTTGAAAGCGGTGTAAGTTTTGCCATCGGTTCGTAAGTCCGGCCATTCCTTCGGGCCGGGGCGGTGTGTTAGACTAGAGGCACCATGAGCGATACCCTGACCATGAAATCCCAGTCCCTCGCAATGCTCGGGGGCACCCCGGTGGGGGAAGTGGTGTATTCAAAATTCCCCCATTTTTCCGAACGCGCGATCGAACGCGTCGGCGAGGTGTTGCGCCAAGGCAAGGCGGTGGGGCTGGGGCGGTTTCATTCGCCCGAGATTGCGGAGGCGGAAGCGACCATCTCGCGATATCATGGGGGACGAGAAGTGCTGGCGTGTGGCTCCGGGCACGCCGCCTTGCAGGGCGCGTTGGCGGGACTGGAGATCTGTAGTGGTGATGAAGTGATCACGACGCCCTACACGTGGGGCGCGTCGACGTCGTGTATTTTACACCAGAACGCGATTCCAGTTTTTGTGGATATTGACCGGGAGAAGGGACTGATTGATCCCGAGCAAATCGAGGCTGCGATCACGCCACGCACGAGGGCGATTTTGGCGGTGCACCTGTTTGGTCAACCGGCCAATCTGATGCGATTGCGCGCCATCGCCGATCGGCATGGCCTCGCGTTGATCGAAGACGGTAGTCAGGCGCACGGGGCGAAAATTGGCGGCGTGGGGGTGGGCGACGTCGGCGATGCGGCGGGCTTTTCGTGTATGGGAGGCAAGGTGCTGCCGACGACCGAGGCGGGTTACCTGGTGACGCCGAAGAAGGAGGTGTTTTGGAAGGCCGCGATGATTGGGCAACACATGGGTCGGGCACCGGAGGCCGACTTTCCGGATGAATTGCGAACGTGGGCAGACTCGCTGGTCTACACCTATCGGGTTACGCCCCTGAATGCGGTGCTTTTGACCGAGCAGTTTGGGCGCATCGAGGCGTGGGTGGCAGAGCGGCGTCGGCATGCGGCGCTATTTCGGTCGCTGATAGCGGAAGCGAAATTTGTGCGCATGCCGGACTACGCGACGGACGAGGAGCCGGTTTATCATTTGCTGACCATGATCTTTGATGAGGACGCGGCCGGGGTTTCGCGAAATACGTTTGCGGCGGCCATCAAGGCGGAAGGCATGCTTGCATTTGGTTACGTGCCGTCGCCGATACCGGATTGGCCGCGACTGCATTGGCAGGACTATCGGGGGCCGCGGGTTTCTTGGATGCGGGCGTTGGAGCAAGCGGGGGTGGATTATCGCAACATGGCCCTGCCGAATTGTCGGTGGCGGGTGGCTAATTCGATTGAGACCCGTTTTGACTTTGTCGATCCGCAAGAAAAGATGGTTAATCGCATGGCGGAAATCATCCACAAAGTTGAAGCGAACATCGACGCGTTGCGAGGGCACGAGCATCGGGTGGGCGTCGAGACACCAGCCCGGCGATGATGAAGGCTGGGTTCGCTCGCAGTGACATTACGCCGCGATTGGGAGTGCAGCTGGCAGGGTATGGACCGTATCGTAATCGTGCGGCGATGGAGATCGTGGCCCCCCTTAACGCCAGAGTGATGCTACTGGAAAAGGGGCGCACGCGGGTCGTGGTGGTGAGTTTGGAATTGTGCGGGCTGCCGCGAGAATTGGACCGGCGGATTAGAGGTGCGGTGGCGGCGGCGGCGAAATGCCAGCCGGATGCGGTTTTCCTCTCGGTCACGCACACGCACAGTGCACCCGCCGTGGGGGGCATGGCTGGGTGGGGCGAGGCAGACGCGATGTATGTGGAAACATTGCCAACGCGGGTGGTGGCGGCGGTGATCGCCGCGCGGGCGAATTTGGGTCGGGTGGAGTGGAGTGCGGCGGAAGTTCCCTGCGAAGGGATCGCGGTCAACCGAGAGACGGATGCGGGCTTCGCGCTCAACGCTGACTTAGGGGCGCGGCTGAAGCCGAGCTGGCGTCCTAAGCACCCAGAGCAAACGGATCCGGTAGTGCGGGTCTTGGCGGCGAAAAAGGACGGAAAAATCGTAGGGGTGCTGCATCATTTCGCGTGCCATCCGGTGGTTTACGGCGAGAAGACCAATGCCATCCACGGCGACTTTGTGGGCGAAGCCTCAAGCCGAATCGAAGCAGCCCATCCCGGGGTGGTGGCGTTGTTTTTGCCGGGCGCGTTGGGCGATATTAACCCGAAGCTCAATCACCGCACTCCGCGTGAATCGAAACGGGCATTGGCGGCGATATCGCGGATGTATGCCGCCGCGATCGAAGGCGGGCTCAAGGGCTTGGCGCCTCTGGCAGATGATGCGTTGGCGGTGGATCGGCGCGAAGTCAGGTTCACGCGCAAGGCTTGGTCGAAACCGGAAATTGAGTGGCGTATCAAAAAACTGGAAACACGGTTGAGCCGAATCGGAGTGACGGATTGGCCGCACGGAGGGAGCGACTCGCCGTTGCATACGGACGGCATGGAGTTGGCGCGATTGCAGGGATTGCGGCAAATCTTGGCGACGTGTCGAGGGGATCGAACACCCAATCCACCGGTCGGGCTGCACGTGTTGCGCCTGGGGGAGATTGTCTTACTGGGGTGTGGGTTGGAGCTCTATCATGAGCTCGGGCAGAAGGTCTTGGCCGAGCTCAAGGTGAACAACGTTTGGCTGGTCAGTCTCGTGGGCGGCATGGGTTACGCTCCGGATGCCGCGGCGCAGCGGCGGGCGGGGTATGCAGGCGATTTTGTGCCGTTGATCAGTGGCGAACTGCCGTTTGAGAAGATTGATCAAGAGTTGCCAGGAGCGCTCGTGAACATGGCGCGACGGGTGATCGCTTAGCGTATCTAGTGCTCGGTTTCGGACGCGGCATCGCGTGGTGGCAGTCAGTTCGTTTCGGTCAACTCTGCCGTCCAAATTTGATTTCGGGAAATAGGGTCAGTTCATGCCATCAGCCCGATTTCACCGGGATTTATCGGGGAAGACACGGGGATGGATTTACAAAAGGGAACGAAGCCAACTTTCCGCGTTCATCGCGTGCAAGCACGGCTCCACCATTTCCGAAACTTCGTTCATGAAGCCTGCAGGATGGCGGAGGTTTACGTTCAAATTTCTTGAGTGGACACGGACGGAATGGAGTCGTCCCGCCGTCGTTTGCTGAGCTTACTCCTTCGCTGAAGCTTCGGCGGACAGGATGGTGGACACGCAGCCTGAAGCTGGACTAACCACGAAACACACGAAACAACACGAAAGGGGCTTCGTTGTAGGAGCCGTGCTTGCACGCGATGAACACGGTGGAGTCGCAACGTGGACTGTTTTGTTTTCACAGGAGCCAACTGAGGCAACAGGGCAGTCAGCCTGAAATTGGATTAACCACGAAGAACACGAAACAACACGAAAGGGGCTCCGTTGTAGGAGCCGTGCTTGCACGCGATGAACACGGTGGAGTCGCAACTTGGACTGTTTTGTATACCGGAGTGACTGGCCCGGTTTACCGGGATGTATCAGAGAAGAAACTGGGATGAATTCACAAAAGAGAACGAAGCCACCTGCCCACGTTCATCGCGTGCAAGCACGGCTCCACCATTTCCGAAACCCTTCGGTGAAACCTGCAGTCTGACGGCAGTTTACCCTCAAGTTTCTGGAGTGGGCACGGACGGAACGGAGGAGGAGCTGCGGTAGGGGGCTCTGTTTTCTCTGTTAGCTCCTGTAAAAAATTGCGGTGGAGTGGTTTTTCCGGCTCGGGAGTCGGGGTATAAAACCCCTCCCACATTGTCTATGTCTGACTTGGTTTTCTTCGTTTCCTTGGGTGAATCCTGCCGTCTGACACCAACGTCTTGAATGAATTGGAGGACAAAAGGTAGGGACGGACCGCTGGGCCGTCCGCATCTGCCTCAACGCGAATCCTGCAACTCTTCGCCATCCTTGCCGCTGACACTGGCTTCATCGACCATCAGCCTGCGGCGCGCCCAGCGTGTCCTCCAAAGCCTTGGCGACGGAGGGCGGTCACGCCCTACCTCAGAACACGTTGCGCTAAAGTCTATTTCTCAAAAGACGGCCGGCTGACGGGGGATAAAGTTTCTTAGGAGCGCCGGATGTCGGGCGTAAAACCCCGAGCCACGTCATGGTGAGCAACTTATTTGTGGATCTGGCTTTATTTGGCAACGAGGGTCACGCTGGTCGGGGTGTATTCGGCGATGAAGCGATTATCGACCGCATCGAACTTACCGCGAATTGACCGCGCTTGGAGGACGGGGATACGGTCGCCGGACTGCACGCGTTCGGAGGCGGGGACGGTGAGGGATCCGCCCAAGTGGGCGGTGCCGGTGATCTGCATGAGTCCGGCGCGGGATACGACAATGGTGCCTCGGGTGAAGAGATCGGAGTCGAGGGTGCCGTGTCCCGCGAGGATGGCGCCCGCGTTGAGCTCAATCCAGCGCAGGGAGGACACGGTGCCGCCTTGGAGCGTGAGTTTGGCGTTGCGGGAAAGTCTGACTTCGTTGCGACCGAGAAGATTGATCTGGGGATCGAGCACCAACTGTTGTTCGGTCTCTCCGGAGATTTCGAGGGCGAGGAATTCGAGGTGTTGATCGGCTCGAGCGGTGGCCGGGGTGGCACCGGAGTTATGCAGTTGCGCGGTCCAAGATAATTGCGGAGTCCCCGCGTTGGAGTAGTGGTAGTCGGACCAGTTGTCGGCGTCGGAGGTGGTGGCGCCGTCAGCGCCGGTCCAGTGATGATAGGTGTTGGCGAAACCGCGAGGCTCGGTGACGCGTTCGCCCAACAGTAGCTGGGCTAGATCGTTGACGAGCGCGGGGTGCTTTGCGGCAATATCCGTGGTTTCGTGGGGATCGGAGGCGAGGTCGTAGAGTTCGAGCGGGGCTTTATCGTCGCGGATCAGCTTATAGCGTCCTTGGATGATGGACTGTTTGGAGCCAGCTTCATGAATCAGGAAATCGCGCGGGCGCGGTTCCCCAGCGTTGCGCAGGAGTGGAGCGATGGAAACCCCGTCGATGCCAAGGGGGGCCGGCACGCCAGCGAGTTCGCAGAAGGTGGGGAGGAGGTCCGTGACGTCGAGCAGTCGATCGGTGGTCGTGCCCGCGGCGAGTCCGGGCCAACGGATGATGGTGGGAATGCGAATACCGCCTTCGTAGATCTGACCTTTTTGGCCGCGAAGCGCGCCGTTGGCGGCAAATTCGTCGCGGGCGTTGTGCTGTGGACCGCCGTTGTCGGACTGGAAGACGATCAGGGTGTGGTCGGCGACGGAATCAGAGATGTCGCCGTCGCCATTGGGGTCTTCGAGCGCGGCGAGGAGATTGCCCAAATGACCGTCGATGCGCGTGACCATGGCGGCCCATTCGCGCGCTTGGGGGGACAAGCCGGGCTGATCGCGATAGGCGGCGTCCCATTCGGGCAGGGTTGAAATTTCCCCGAAAGGTGCGTGCGGAACTTGAGCGGCGAAGAGACCAAAAAATGGCTGGCCGGTAGCGCGGTAGTTTAACGCCTGCTGTCGCACAAAATTCAAGGCAGCGAACGCATAGCTGTCGTCACAGTAGGCCGTCGACGGATAGTCAGGGTGGTTCTGGAGGGCCGGAGTGTTCGGATAGCGAGGGTTGCCGACGATGGATGAGAGGGAGTTGGGGACCAACTCCAGCCCGCCGATCGAGTCGGACCGAGCAGGAGCCTGCCACAAGGTCGGTTGAAAAAAGGTGTGGGCGCGAACGTGATGGAGTTCGGCGAGAACGTAGTGATAGCCATGGGCGGTGGGGAGGGTTTGGAGGTTATCGAGGGTGGGCGCTTGATGATCGGCGGAGCCGCCGTAGCCCCATTTGCCCCAGTAGCCGGTCACGTAACCGGCTTTAGACAGCACGTCGCCCATGGTGAGGTCGGCGGTGCGAATGGCTTTCTTGGCGTTGTCGGGATCGTTGCGATCGGCGAAGGTGTGACCTTGGTGAAATCCGGTTTGCTGCGAAGAACGAGCGGGGGAGCAGACGGTGCAGCCGTAGGCCCGGCTGAAGTTAAGGCCCTGGGCCGCGAGGCGATCGAGGTTCGGCGTTTGAAGGGCGGGCAGGCCTTGGGCTCGGCGGGCGGATTGACCGTTGGGCCCGATGGAACCCCAGCCCATATCATCCACATAAAGGTAGAGAATGTTGGGTCGGGGTGGAGCGGAGTTCTCGGCTCGGGCCAAAGCGGAAGCGAAGAGCAGTAGGGCGAAGACGGATAGAAGCGTTTTCAAAAGGGGTAATGACAAGGTTGAGGGGGAGGAGGGGAAAGGGCGGAGTTTGCGGGACTGCTGGCATTTAGAATATCAGCGTGAGTTCAAGCTTGGCGAGACGGGATCCAATGCTGAGGTTACGGAATGCCCCCCCTAGTTTTAGCTGTTACCCCGACAGTCAGCACCGGCTGGTTAATTGGAACGTTGATCGCGGCGATTGCCTTGATCCTATTCTTGATTCTCAAGTGGCGCGTGCAGGCGTTCATCGCGCTGCTGCTGGCAAGTGTATTTGTGGGGGTGGTCTCCGGGACCATGGAACTCACGGAGGTGGGCGATACGATTCGGGACAGCATGGGTTCCAGCCTGGGCTTCATTGCGACGATCATTGGTCTGGGGGCGATTTTCGGGGCGATGATTGAGCACAGCGGTGGGGCGCAAAGTTTGGCCAACGGGTTGTTGAAGTTTTTTGGGGAGAAGAAGGCAAATTGGGCAATGTTGATGACGGGGTTCTTGATCTCGATCCCAGTCTTTCTCGATGTGGCCTTGGTGATCATCGCGCCGATCATTTACGCGCTGTCGCGTCGCACGGGTAAGTCGATTTTGGTGTTTGGGCTGCCGTTACTGGCCGGAATGGTAGTGACGCATTCGTTTGTGCCCCCAACCCCAGGACCAACGTGGGTAGCCTATGAATTTGGCATCCCCATCGGAACAGTGATTCTTTACACGATTTTGGTTGGGCTTCCGACCGCGATCATTTCGGGCATTTTTATCGGCGGAAAGATTGCGAAGGGCATATTTATTGAGCCTCCGGAGTTGGTGGTGGCGGAAGAAAAGAATCCGCCCTCGTTTTGGTCGGTTGGCGTGATCCTGATGCTTCCGATCATCTTAATCGTGGCGGGTTCACTGGTGGAGCAGATGGTGGGCAGCGGCATTGCCGAAGGATTGTCGCGTGGGGAGCGAGGGGCGCAAATGGCGGTGTTGATGAAGGCGGCCCCGGCTT
>CAXBOL010000109.1:0-9730 GCA_963977295.1 uncultured Opitutaceae bacterium | reverse complement strand
GTTTCTAGTTTAGTCCGTTTATTGCCAGTTACTGCTGACTCAAACTGCCAAAAGGGCAGGGGAGCCAGCGCCTGATTGCGGTGCACTTACGCCCGCATCCACTTTAGTCATCCAACCACCCGGGAACATCCATGGCCGTCAGTAAAAATCAAGCCGATCGTATTAACTTCGGAAAGCTCCGAGAGGTGCTTCAGCCCCCGAATCTGATCGAACTTCAGATCAGCTCGTATCTTGAATACTTGCAAAAAGGCACCCCGGATAAGCAGCGCCTGAATCAAGGGCTCGAGGCCGTATTTCGGGAAGTGTTTCCGATCGAATCCTACGACGGACGCCTGACACTCGAATACGTCTCCTACACCATCGGCGACCCCAAGAACTCTGAAATCGAGTGTCTGCGGGAAGGAGTCACTTATTCCGTCCCTCTCTACGTGAAACTCCGCCTCCGGGAAGAGGACTTCATTAAAGATGAGGAAATTTACATGGGCGAAATCCCGATGGTCACCGAGCGAGGCTCGTTTATCATCAACGGTGCCGAGCGGGTGGTGGTTTCCCAATTGCATCGGTCGCCTGGTATCGCGTTTGAGGTCGCCCCTCACGCCAACGGCAAACTCCTCCATTCCTTCCGCATCATTCCGGATCGCGGCACTTGGTTGGAAGTTCAATTCGACAATAACGACCTCCTTTACGTCTACCTCGACCGTCGTCGCCGTCGTCGCAAATTCCTCATCACCACGCTCCTGCGTTCCATTGGTTATTCCAGTGATGTCGATATCCTCAATTTGTTCTATGAGATCCAGGAGTTGAAGGTCAGCAAGGCCCTCGATCTCGAAAACGTCTCGACTCTGGTTTTGGTCGAAGATGCCATCGATGCCCAGCAAGGCGTGGTGTTGGCCCGTGCCTTTGAGCCGTTGACCAAGCAAATCGTTCGCACTTTCGAGAAACACGGCACGTCTGTGATTCGTGTTATTGACACCTCGGTTGACGAAGGTGCCATCATCCGCGCCCTCAAGAAGGATCCGACTCGTAACGAGGAGGAAGCCCTCAAGGAAGTTTACAAACGCCTGCGTCCCGGCGAACCGCCCACAACGGCTAACTCCAAAGCCCTCCTCAAGCGTCTCTTCTTCGATCCGAAGCGCTACGACCTCGGTCGAGTGGGGCGTTACAAGGTGAACCAAAAGCTCGGCCTCGCGGTCGATCTGGAGCAACGCACTTTGGAATCCGGTGATGTTGTCGCCGCCACCAAGTATCTGGTTCGTCTCCGTAAGGGTGAAGGCGTGGTCGATGATATCGACCACCTCGGTTCCCGTCGCGTTCGCACCGTCGGTGAATTGCTCGCCAATCAGTGCCGCGTGGGTCTCTCCCGCACGGAGCGTCTCGTGCGTGAGCGCATGACGATGTATGACCAAAGTGTCGATTCGATCACGCCGCAAAAGCTGATCAACCCGAAGGCGTTGACGACCGTCATTCGTGACTTCTTCGCGCGGTCCCAGCTCTCTCAGTTCATGGACCAAATCAACCCGCTGGCCGAGGTCACGCACAAGCGTCGTCTCTCCGCTTTGGGACCTGGTGGTCTGAATCGTGAACGTGCCGGCTTCGAAGTGCGTGACGTGCATCCTTCGCACTACGGCCGAATTTGTCCGATTGAAACGCCGGAAGGTCCGAACATCGGTCTGATCAATTCGCTTTCAACCTACGCTCGCGTCAACGAGTTCGGTTTCATCGAAACTCCCTATCGTTTGGTCAAAGACGGCAAGGTCGGTGATCATATCGATTACCTTACCGCTGACCAGGAAGAGGGTAAGATCATCGCGCAGGCGAATTCTGAACTCGACGAGAAGGGTCACTTCATTGGCAACGTCACGGTCCGTCAGGACGGCGAGTTCCTTGAAGTCGATGCGGCAGAGGTGAACTACATGGACGTTTCGCCGAAGCAGGTCATCTCGATCGCTGCCGGCATGATTCCGTTCCTGGAGCATGACGATGCCAATCGCGCGCTCATGGGTTCCAACATGCAGCGCCAAGGTGTGCCGCTCCTTCAAGCTGAGTCTCCCTATGTGGGCACCGGTATTGAAGAGCGAGTGGCCCGTGACTCCAAGATCGTCGGCGTGGCCGAAGAGACTGGGATCGTCGCATCGGTTGATGCCACGCGCATTGTCGTGACTCCCGATGGCACTTTGCCCCGCAACTTCGAACGTAATCCCAAGAGTGATCACAAAAATGGGGTCCACGTTTACGAGCTGCGCAAGTTTATGCGTTCCAACGCCGGCACCTGCTTCAATCAGAAGCCGATCGTCGACAAAGGACAGCACGTTAAAGTGGGCGACATCATTGCTGATGGTCCCTCAACCCAAAAGGGCGAAATGGCCCTCGGTCGTAACGTGTTGGTCGGCTTCATGCCTTGGAATGGTTACAACTTCGAGGACGCGATTCTGATCTCGGAGAAGGTGCTCAAGGACGATATCTTCACTTCAATTCACATTCAGGAATTCGAGGTCACCGCCCGTGATACCAAGCTTGGGCCAGAGGAAATCACCCGTGATATTCCGAACGTCGGTGAAGAGGCCCTCAAGAACCTCGACCACAACGGCGTCATCCGCATCGGTGCGGAAGTGAAGCCCGGTGACATCCTCGTCGGTAAGATCACGCCGAAGTCGGAAACCGAACTCGCGCCGGAAGAGAAACTCCTCCGCGCCATCTTCGGTGAAAAGGCTGCGGACGTGAAGGACACCTCCCTCGTCGTGCCATCCGGTGCGACCGGCATCATCATGGATGTGAAGGTTTCCAGTCGTATCGACTTCGAGAAGGAGAAACTTTCCCCGTCCGACCGTCGTCGCCAGATCAAGCAGATTCAGGAAGGTTACAAGACCGAGATGGACAAGCTGCGTGAAGCGCTGACCGAGTCCCTGTCGAACATCCTCCTCGGTGAAAAGATTCCGTTGGACGTCATCAATGGCGACACCAGTGAGATCATCATTCCGGCCAATCGGAAGATCACCAAGACCCTCCTCCGCAAACTCGCCGCCGTTTCCAAGCACGTCGAAATCGATCCATCCCCGGTTCGCATTAAGATCATGGAAATCATCGGGTCCTTCCAAGGGAAGTTCGATGAGCTCGAAGGTGATCGTGAGCGTAAGATCGCCGGAGTAGAATCCGGTGAAGACGCTGGCAGCGGTGCGATCAAGCAGGTCAAAGTCTACGTCGCGACGAAGGAAAAGCTCCACGTCGGCGACAAGATGGCCGGTCGTCACGGTAACAAGGGTGTGGTCGCTAAGATCGTGCCCGAAGAAGATATGCCTTTCCTGCCGGACGGCACGCCGATTCAAATCTGTCTGAATCCGTTGGGCGTGCCTTCCCGCATGAACGTCGGACAGGTGCTCGAAACCCACTTGGGTTGGGCCTGTTCGAAGCTTGGCATCAAGGTCGCCACTCCGGTGTTCGACGGTATCTCCGAGCCGCAGGTTCGTAAGTATCTGCAAGACGCGGGTCTGCCGGAAACCGGCAAATCGGTCCTCTTCGACGGATGCACCGGTGAGAAGATCGATCAGCAAGTGGTGGTCGGCTACATCTACATGATGAAGCTGAATCACTTGGTCTCGCACAAGATTCACGCTCGTGCGGTCGGTCCTTACTCCCTCGTCACGCAACAGCCGCTGGGTGGTAAAGCCCAATACGGCGGACAGCGTTTCGGCGAAATGGAAGTGTGGGCGCTCGAAGCTTACGGCGCGGCCCACACGCTGCAGGAATTGCTCACCGTCAAATCCGACGATGTCCAAGGCCGCACCAAGATCTACGAATCGCTGGTCAAGGGAGACAACACCCTCTCCGCCGGCACGCCTGAGTCGTTCAATGTGTTGATCAAGGAAATCCAATCCCTCGGTTTGGATATCAAGCTCAACAAGAAGGACGCCCTCGGTAACCTGACTCCGGTTCAACCTCCTTCCGCCGCGTCCATCCAGACCCGTGCCAGCAACTTCTAATTTAAAACAGGGCTAATCACACATGAGTATCCAACCCAATGAAGTCGCCGCCGGTGCCCGCGAGGAAGCTCGCTCCGCACTCGGTTCCGATGAGAACCCATTCGATTGCGTTTCCATCACCGTCGCCGCTCCCGAAACCATCCGCGGATGGTCCAAGGGCGAAGTGAAGAATCCTGAGACGATCAACTACCGCACGTTCAAACCCGAGCCAGGTGGACTCTTCTGTCAGAAGATCTTCGGCCCGGTGCGTGACTACGAATGCGCCTGCGGTAAATACAAGCGCATCAAATACAAGGACGTCGTCTGCGATCGTTGCGGCGTTGAAGTCACCATCTCCCGCGTGCGTCGGGAGCGCATGGGCCACATCGAGTTGGCCGTGCCCGTCACCCACATCTGGTTCCTCAAGAGCATGCCGAGTCGCCTCGGTCTCATGCTCGACATGACGGCCCGTTCGCTCGAGCGCGTCATCTACTACGAGAACTACATGGTCGTTGATCCGGGCAAGACCCCGCTCGAACTCAAGCAGTTGCTCACCGATACTGAGTATCGCCAAGCACTGGACGAGTATGGAGACGATTCTTTCGTCGCCAAAATGGGCGCCGAAGCCTCACCCTCATGGACCTCGAGACCAACGTGCTTGAACTCCAGGAGCAGATGCGGGCCACCCGTTCGAAGCAGATCAAGAAGAAGCTCTCGAAGCGCCTGAAAGTCATCCAAGGCTTCATCGGTTCCAGCTCCCGTCCGGAGTGGATGGTGTTGGAAGTGCTGCCCGTCATCCCGCCGGACCTCCGTCCGCTGGTGCCGCTCGAAGGCGGTCGTTTTGCGACCTCCGATCTGAATGATCTCTATCGTCGCGTGATCAACCGGAACAATCGGTTGAAGAATCTCATGCAGCTCAAGACGCCTGACGTTATCATTCATAACGAAAAGCGCATGTTGCAGGAGTCGGTTGATGCGTTGTTCGACAACGGTCGCCACGGTCGTCCCGTCACGGGCGCCGGTAATCGTTCCCTCAAGTCGCTGTCCGACATGCTCAAGGGCAAACAAGGCCGCTTCCGTCAAAACTTGCTCGGTAAGCGCGTCGATTACTCTGGTCGTTCCGTCATCGTGATCGGTCCTGAGCTCAAACTGCATCAATGCGGTTTGCCCAAGAAAATGGCGCTCGTCTTGTTCGAGCCGTTCATCATCCGCCGTCTCAAGGAGCTTGGCTTCGTGCATACCGTCCGCGGTGCGCGTAAGATGATCGAAAAGAAGTCACCGGAAGTCTGGGACATCCTCGAAGAGGTGACCAAGGGTCATCCGGTGCTCCTCAATCGGGCGCCGACGCTTCACCGTCTGTCCATCCAAGCGTTTGAACCCGTCCTCATCGAGGGCGAGGCCATCCGCGTTCACCCGCTCGTTTGCACGGCTTACAACGCCGACTTCGACGGTGACCAAATGGCCGTTCACGTGCCGTTGTCCCTGGAAGCGATCATGGAGTGCAAACTCCTCATGATGGCGACCTCCAACATCTTCTCGCCTTCCTCCGGCAAGCCAATTCTCACGCCGTCGCAGGACATCGTCTTGGGTGCCTACTACCTGACGCTTGAGCCGCGCAAGAAAGTCGTCAAAGGCGTTCGCGTTCCCTTGTTGTCCGGATTGCAGGAAGTGCTCTTCGCTTACACGGAAGGTGACATCGGCGTGCATGATTGGGTTGATATCCCGAATCCTGACACCGGTAAGGAAACCGTCTATGGCAACACCGAGAAGCGCGTTTTGCGCACCACGGTTGGCCGCGTGATCTTCAATCAGATCTGGCCGGTTGAGTTGGGCTTTGTGAACTTCCCTGTTCCCAAGGGCAAACTCGGTGACCTCATTCTCAACACCTGCACGGTAACTGATGAAGCCCAAACCGTCGAAGCTCTCGACAAGTTGAAGGAACTCGGTTTTCAAACCGCCTTCCGCGCCGGCATCTCGATCGGTATCGATGACATGATCATCCCCGAGGCCAAGAAGGGTATTGTGGCCGACTCCCGGAAGAAGATCGCCGAAGTTGAAGTTCAGTTCAGCAAGGGTATCATCACCGACGGCGAGCGTTACAACAAGGTCGTCGATATCTGGACCGGAGCCACCGATAAGATTGCTAAAGAAGTGTTCGGCAAGTTGCAGGACAACGATGGTCGCGACGAGGTGAATCCGGTTTACATCATGATGGATTCCGGTGCTCGTGGTAACAAACAGCAGGTTCGCCAATTGTGCGGCACCCGCGGTTTGATGGCCAAGCCTTCCGGTGAAATTATCGAACGTCCGATTCTATCCTCCTTCCGCGAAGGTCTGACCGTTCTCGAATACTTCATTTCCACCCACGGTGCTCGTAAGGGTCTCGCGGACACGGCGCTCAAGACGGCTGACGCGGGTTACCTGACGCGTAAACTTTGTGACGTTTCCATGGATGTGGTCATCACCGAAGACGATTGCGGCGCCCGCGATGGTATTTGGAAAAAGGCCATTTACGAAGGTGACGACGAAATCGTTGGCTTGCGTGAACGTATCGTTGGTCGCTGCTCCAGTGACGATGTCTACAACCCACTCAACCCGGAACAACTCCTGATCAAATCGGGTGATTTGATCACCGAAGAGATGGCAGACCAAGTCGTTGATTCCGGTATTGAGCGTCTAAAGATCATGTCGCCGCTGACCTCCAGCAGCCGCCATGGCATCGACGCCAAGAGTTACGGAATCAATCCAGCGACGAGTAACCTGGCCAAAATCGGTGACTCGGTCGGTATTATTGCGGCCCAGTCGATCGGTGAACCTGGCACTCAGTTGACCATGCGAACCTTCCACATCGGTGGGGTGGCTTCCGGTGGCTTCAAGAACCCAGAAATCCGCGTTCGTTCGAACGGTATCGTAAAATACAAAGGTCTCCGACTTGTGCCGACGGCCGATGGAGCCTCCATCGTGCTTAATAAAACGGGCACGATCCAGATTATCGATGCCGACGAAAAGGAGCTTGAGAATTACAATATCGTGGTGGGTTCTTACCTCCCCGTTGCCGACGGTGGAGAGATCGCCAAGGGTGACCTGCTCGCTCAATGGGACCCCTACAACGTTCCCGTGCTTTCCGAAAAGGGTGGCACGTTGGTGTTCAAGGACATGATTCCGGGTGTTACCGTGAAGCGCGAACTGGACGAAGCGTCTGGTCGTATCGCCACGGTGGTGATTGAGCATAAGGAAGACCTCAATCCTCAGATTGAGGTCCGTGATGGGGCCAACAAGCCACTCGCAGCTTACGCCATTCCGGTCGGGGCTCAGATCGCGGTGAACGAAGGCGATATTATCGCGCCAGGTTCGTTGCTCGCCAAGACTCCCCGTCAGGCCTCAAAAACCAAGGACATCACCGGTGGTTTGCCCCGGGTTGCTGAATTATTTGAAGCCCGCCGTCCCAAGGATGCGACCGAAATGGCCCGCGTCGATGGGGTGGTATCCTTCGAAGGCACCCTTCGTGGTAAACGTAAGCTGGTTGTTCGTAACGAAGAAACCGAGCAGGAAGAGGAGCATCTCATCGCCCCGGGTAAGCACATTATCGTGCAGCCTGGTGACGTGGTGCACAAAGGTCAGCACCTCACTGAAGGTTCGGCCGATCCGCATGAAATCCTCGAAATCCTCGGACCATCTGCGCTCTACGACTTCCTTATCGCCCAAGTGCAGGAGGTTTATCGCCTCCAAGGTGTGACGATCAACGACAAGCACATCGAAATCATCATCCGCCAAATGCTCCGGAAGGTTCGCATCACCGATCCAGGTGACAGTGAATATTTCTGGAGTGAGCAGATCGATCGTTCGACGTTCTTGGCAGAGAATCGCCGCATCGAAGAAGCCGGCGGCAAGCCCGCGGAAGCTGAGCCGATTCTACTCGGTATCACCAAAGCGTCCTTGGAGACGGAGTCATTCATCTCGGCAGCGTCGTTCCAAGAAACCACCCGGGTGCTGACCGATGCCTCCACGTTGGGCAAGGTCGATAACCTGAAGGGCTTCAAGGAGAATGTGATCATGGGTCACTTGATCCCTGCCGGCACCGGACTTCCTGCTTACAAGAAGCTCAAAATCACCCTGCCATTTGGCAGTGACGAACGAGTTGAGCCGGAATTGACGGCAACCGAAGTTAGCTAAATTCTCCGGATTTTAATCGTTCAAACCGCCTCCATTTTGGGGGCGGTTTTTTTATGTGAACATCCGGAGAAATTTCTCTTGTCAACGCGGACCCGATTAGGGATTCTCTTAATCCCTCCCGCCAAAAAGACCTTGTTGAGCCTAGCTCCTTGGTTTTTATTCGCCCGGTCCTCGTGACCGGGCGATTTTTTTTGCCCCGATCGCCTCGAGTAACGATTTTGGCGAGGGACCTATGCCGACGTCTTTTGAGCGATAGACTTTAGCGCAACGTGTTCTGAGGTCGGGCGTGAACCCCTCCGACGCCGAGGCTTCCACTTTCGCCTAGGCTACTGCAGGCACGGTTGGCGAACAAGCTGGGCGCGCGGCAGGTTGATGGTCGATGAAGCCAGTGTCGGCGGCAAGGATGGTGAAGCGTTGCTGGATTCGCGTTTGGACAGATGAACTTAAAAACCGCAGTTGAAGTGGGTCACTGAGGTCACCGAAAATTGCACAGAGTCCCCAGAGCCATAGTTATGAAAAAATCCTTGGGTAAGCGGCTGTCCCTTCCGGGGTGAAAATATATTCTCCCTAGTTTCCTCCATTAGTCTCTGTGAAACTCCGGTTTGCCCCTGTGACCAACTGCGGTTTTTAGGAGTGAAAACGGCCCAGCTGTCCGTCCCTACCTGTTGTAGTTCAAATCATTCAAGACGTTGGTATTACTTTTGGGGCGACAAATCAGGGTAGGGCAGGAGATCAATAATAATCTGCATTCTCTGCATTTCGGGACTTGTAATCTTTCAATGCAGTCTATGCGATCTCCCTCCTTTTCCTCTGATAGGCAGCTAAAACTACTTGCTGGAGGGATCCCTTACTTGCCATTCGCATTGCCCGGAAAACTACTGGGTTTCGCGGCGGTATTTTTTTCGCCAAAAATTGCTTGATCAGAATTTGGCGGTTCTTCACGTTTCGCCTCTTTTCTCAACTTCAGTCCTTCGAATTTAACATGCCCACCATCAACCAGCTCGTGCGTAAAGGTCGCCGCAAGATTGTTGCGAAGTCCAAATCGCCTGCCCTCGACTCCAATCCATTCCGTCGCGGGGTTTGCGTGCAGGTCATGACCCGCACTCCCAAGAAGCCCAATTCGGCTATTCGTAAGGTTGCTAAAGTTCGCCTCACTAATGGCAACGAAGTGATTTCCTACATTCCCGATGAGGGACATAACCTCCAGGAGCATAGCATTGTGCTCGTCCGCGGTGGTCGGGTTAAGGATTTGCCCGGTGTGCGTTATCACATCGTCCGTGGAGCTCTCGATGCGACCGGCGTGGAAAAACGTCGTCGTAGTCGCTCCAAATATGGCGTCAAACGCCCTAAGGTTAAGAAATAATCAATCTTTAAGTCTTTTTCGCCATGTCACGTCGCCGTAGAGCCGTTAAACGCAAAGTCCAACCGGACGTTCGCTACAATAGTCCCCTCGTTGCACACCTCGTAAATGTGGTGATGTTCGATGGTAAGAAGAATCTTGCCGAACGCATCGTTTACGGCGCTTTCGAGAAGGTTTCCGAAAAGCTCGAAAAGGGTGATCCGGTGGATCTTCTGATTGGTGCTTTGGAGAACGCCCGTCC
>CAXBOL010000108.1:0-9738 GCA_963977295.1 uncultured Opitutaceae bacterium | reverse complement strand
CGACTCGGTATTGATCCTCTTTCGGACTATGTTCTTCATGTGGGCTCCAACTTGGCTCGAAAAAACAAGGAAGCCATTCTTCACGCGGTGGTACTGACTCGTGGGAGTTTTGAGGGGAAAATTATTTTTGCTGGACCGGCGCTTTCGGCCGAGTTGAAAGATCTGGCAAAACAATTAGGGCTTACTCGTCGACTGGTTGAAGTGATCAAACCCACTAATGAAGATCTGGAGGCACTTTACGGAGGAGCCCGGGCGTTTTTGTTTCCGTCTCGATGGGAGGGGTTCGGGTGGCCGATTATAGAGGCACAGGCCTGCGGTTGCCCGGTGGTGTGTGGCGACCAAAGCGCGCTGCCTGAGGTCGCGGGTGACGGTGCAATCCTGTGTCCCCCTGATGACCATGAGGGGTTAGCTCAGGCGATTCAAAAAGTGTTCGATCGGGACATCCGAACCGGGTTGATTAAGCGAGGTTTTCTGAATGCAGCTCGTTTTTCGGCCGAATCCATGGTTCAAGGCTATCTCGATGCCTACGGGATGATACGTGGGGGCAATTGATATTATTGGCAAAAAGCCTGTTTCGATTTTAACGACAATAGCTCCTGCTTAGTCGCTTCCATATAAAATTGTTGCTTCCACCGACGGTGCGGAACCCAGTGAGGATCGCTCAAAACTCAACCTTGGTTTTTCGGACCGATGCAAATTAAGACTTTTGAATATCGTCCTGAATCAGCAGGCAACTCACCGGTGTCTTGTAGCGGGGCAATTTGCCCTAGACGCAAATTGGTCGATGCCGTCGTCGGTTGATTTTTAGACGAACAAGGTGTTGATCTCAGCTTCCGTTTTATTCGAAATCTTCCATCCCTCAAAGCTCTCGATCTTGCTAGGGTTTGGGCTTCGCTAACACATTCATTCGTCCCCTATGACACTCTGAAAACCCACAAAGCCAAGTCGACGGCCAAGACCCGAGTAGGAGTTTTGATCAATAATTTCAACAATGGACCATGGCTACGTTCGTGTGTTGATTCGGTCATTGCGCAGAGTCGTCACCCGGATGAGATCATCGTTTACGATGACGGTTCAACGGATGATTCCATCTCCATTTTGCGCGATTATGGGGATCGAATACAAGTTATCGAAGGGATTCATGACGGCGGTATCAGCGCAATCGAATCACAGGCTCGAGCAGTTCATGCGGCGTTTGTCGCAAGCTCGGCCGATCATCTGTATCTCATGGATGGTGACGATGCGTTTTTGGCCGAAAAAATTGCCTGTTATGAGAAAGCGTGGGCAAAGAATCCGGAGGCGGTGCTCATTCAGGCGCCGACTGTGTTAATTGATGCGGCAGGTAACGTGCAACGCGACGGTTATGAAGATCTGAAACATCCGGCGGATGGCGACTTTCTGGCTGCTACCTACCGCACGCAAGACACCGATCTTTACTATTCGACGAGTGCATTGGCCTTTTCCCGAACCTTCCTCGAACAGTGCCTGCCGATGGATTTTAGCGATGGAATCGAGTTGGCCATCGACAGTCGCCTTAGTTCAGTTGCTCCCTTGCACGGCCACGTGGTGAGCTTGGAGGAGTCATTGACCCTTTGGCGTCAACATCCACGGTCAGTTTCTCATCAGGGGGATCAACGCAGTCCTCTGGCTGGAACGATTCGACGTAATCATTATTTCAATACGTATGTCCAAGGTATTAAACGGCGGCGGATTCATCTTTGGCTCAATCTGCGATATTATCGACAATTAGGTCGGCGTATTCTGCCCGGTTGGTTGACGGAGCCATTCGCGCAGTCTCCGACGGGTAAGCGGCCTTAAGGTTGAAAGACTCGAAGCGCGTCTTCGATTCCCGATGAATTCAAAAATTCCTATTCTCGCATTTAATGCCATCGCTCTTTTTGAGGGGAGCGACGGCGTTAAACGATTTGCGACGGCCGCCGCAGATGCGTTATCGGAAGGACCTTTCGCGAACCGATTACAAATTCTGGTTCCTTCGTGTAGACGGGAACAGTTGCCGGATCGGTTCCGGCGTTGGGCCAAGTATTTCTGGGCTCCAGATCTACCGCGAGGCGCGGCTTTCTTGAATCATTTTTGGTCGAATTTGCTTTCGATTCATCTGCGCGTTAACGCTCCAGGGGCGTTACTCTATTCGCCGCTGGAGTCCTATGCGGTGATCCCATTTCCGCGATGTGCGATGACGGCCCATGATTGTTATGCCGATCGGTTTGGAGACCCGCGAAAACAAGGGCGCGTGGGTCTCGGTCGTCGCCTTTCGGTGCGCCAGCTAAAAAAGAGCCAGATTTTTTCGGTTTCAGCATTCACGACTCGTGAACTTGATGAGCTGCACCAAATTCGAGGGGCGCAGGTGGAGACCGTGTTGAACTGGCTCGATCGCGACTTTGACTATAATCCGACGCTCCAGCACCAGAATAGGGTTCGAATTGAATTGAAACTCCCTGATCGGTTTTGGCTGTATGTGGGTGGATTCCGAATTAATAAAAATTTACCGCTACTTTTCGAAGCTTACGCCGCCACGATGAATAAGTTTTCGGACTGTTCTCCGTTGGTTATCGCGGGGCGTATTCCAGAAACCGATACGGTCTTTAACGGCCCCTTTCATAGTGCGATCGATCGTCACCCCGGACTGCGCGAACGTATCGTTTTTCCGGGCTTCATCCCTGGCGAAGACTTAGCGTCACTCTATAAGCTCTCCTCCTTGGTGATTTGTCCGAGTTCTTACGAAGGGTTTGGTTTTCCGGTCATTGAAGCTCTGGCGGTAGGCGCCCCGGTAATTGCGGCCCGCGCCGCGTCATTGGTCGAGTTAGGGCTTCCCGAAACGAATCATTTCTGTCCCGTAAACAGCGCCGAACTTGTAGCCCTGTTGACTCAGGTTCACTTGCATGGCTCGGAAAGATTTCAAGTGCCATTGCCTGAAGAATTTCTGCCGGCTAATGGGGAGTCTCGATTCCGCAACGCGATGCAGAGGTGGATCGGTTCAAGAAGTTAGTCTCCGCTCACTTAAAATTCTGCTCATGCGCATCACTATTCTTCAAGGAGCGTTTTTCCCGGTGCCCCCGGTTCGAGGTGGAGCAGTAGAAAAGCTTTGGCATCAATTGGGCATAGCGTTTGCGAAGCGTGGTCACGAGGTAACCCAAATATCGCGAATGGTGCACGAGTTACCCTCGGCGGACAAGACCGACGGAGTGAGGCATGTCCGGGTAGCAGGGTATGACCAGCCAGCTGGAACCCTTGCGATCAAGTGGTGTGATCTGCTTTACACCCGCCGGGCCTTGCGGGTCGCACCCGACGCAGATGTTTTGGTCACTAATTCGTTTTGGGCCCCCATTCTTGCGGCCAAAGCACTTGGTCGAATTTACGTCAGCGTAGAGCGAATGCCGAAAGGGCAAATGCGATTCTATCGGCGCGCGACTCGCCTCCGAGCGTGTTCCCAAGCGGTGGGTGACGCGATTAAACGGGAAATTAGCCAATTTGAGGAAAAAGTCTTGGTGATTCCCAATCCGCTACCGTTCGTGCCTGATCAGGCGATTAAGAATCGGCCCCATGAAGCCGAGATCCTCTACGTTGGTCGCATTCATCCCGTAAAAGGAATCGAATTGCTCATCTCGGCTTTCGTATTCGCCAAGGACTCAGGAAAAATTGTGGCGGAAAGTCGACTAACCCTCGTGGGACCTGCGGACGTGGGACGAGGTGGAGGCGGGGAGTCTTGGTGGAACGAAGTTCGAAAGCGCTTCAATCGTTCCGACGTCCAATGGCTCGGCCCGATCTACGACGCGGAGGAATTAAATCAGCGGTATCGCAGCGCTTCTGTCTTCGTCTATCCGACCTTGGATGAGGCGGGTGAGGCGATGCCCGTGGCGCCATTGGAAGCGATGGCTTGGGGATGTATTTCGATCGTCTCTGATTTGGCCTGTTTCCGAGACTATTTAGTCCCCGGAGAGAACGGATTAGTCTTCGACCATCGTTCAACCGATCCTGAGGCATCGTTAGTCGAGCAACTCGTGCTGGCCCTTTCCCCCGCGGGGAGTGCACTTGCCACGGCTGCGGTCAACGTTCGTGAAACCCACGGGGTGGCTACGATCGCCGATCGGTTTCTGTCGGATTTTTCCTCGACCGGATCAACCCAACCCTAGGGAATCGATAAATCATTCAATCCGCGTTTTCGGCCGCTTAGTTTAATTCGTAGTTCAAACTGATTCTTGGAAATACCTCCCGATAAATGATTTCACTGCTTTCGAACGCATTCAAATTTTGTGTCGTTGTCCTCCCGTGGCCATTGAAGCGCCGGATGATGGCATGGTGCTTTGGATATCAATTGGCGCCTGACTCCAAGATAGGACTTTCTTGGATTTGGCCGCAGCGATTGGTTCTCGGCAAAGGGTCAAGGATAGGACATTTGAATGTGGCAATCCATTTGGATTTGATGGTTTTGGAAGAGGCGTCGGAAATCGTCCGGGGGAATTGGATCACCGGCTTTCCCGTGGGTCGGAGCGACTTTTTCGGCCATCAAAAAGACCGCAAACCGGAATTTCTTTTAGGAAAACATTCCGCGGTTACAAAGAATCATCACTTTGACTGCACCTCTCGGGTTGAGATTGGCGAATTTTCCACCATCGGAGGATACGGCAGTCGGTTCATGACGCATTCGATCGACATCATCAAAGGACGGCAGCATTCCGAATCGATTCAGATCGGGGCGTATAGTTTCGTCGGGACGGATTGCACGGTGCTCGGTGGAGCGGCTTTACCGGACTTCAGCGTTCTGGGGGCAAAGTCACTGCTGAACAAAACATTCACGGAGTCCTATCATTTGTATGGCGGTGTTCCGGCGGGCAAATTGAAACCCTTGCCTCATGATGCTGTTTATTTCGGGCGGGAACAGGGGTTCGTTTACTGAGGGATTATTTTACTGATGTGTGGAATTGCAGTTTCAATGACCGAGAGTGGTCGGGCGGATGCTCTCCATCTGAGTAGGCTGACCCACCGCGGTCCCGATGCGGTGGGGGAATGGAGGCACGGTTCCGGGGCATGTTGGTTGGGGCATGTTCGGCTGGCCATTTTGGAACTGTCCTCAGCGGGACACCAACCAATGGTCTCTGCGAACGGACGATTTGTAATCGTTTTTAACGGTGAAATTTATAATCATCTGGAATTGCGGCGGGAGCTAAATTCTCCAGCCTCTGGCTGGCGTGGGATGAGTGATACGGAGACCCTTTTGGAAGCGTTTTGCCAATGGGGGGAGGGGGTGGTCGAGCGGTTGAGCGGAATGTTCGCCTTCTCGATTTATGACACCCAACACGGCGGTCTTTTTGCCGCGGTGGATCGATTTGGCATGAAGCCGTTTTACTTTCGTAAGTCTCATGGGTCTTTCCAAGCCTGCTCGGAGAGTCGATTACTGGCTCGTGGGGACAATGAGGTTTCAATCGAAGCCCTGGCCGGTTATCTACAATGGGGCTGTCTGCCTCCGGGCACTTCCATGTGGAAGGACATTCGGATGCTTGAGCCCGGGCTCTGGATGCGGGTGGGGCGAGATTTGAAGGTGGTCACGGGCCGCTACTGGCCCCAAAAACTATCGAAGTCAGGTCCCCGCGAAGGTATCAAGATCAAGCAGACCGTCAAAGGGCTGGTGGAAGCGGCTGTGGAGCGTCACCTGTTGTCGAATGTTCCGGTTGCGGCTTTTCTGAGTGGAGGGATCGATTCCAGCATCGTCGCGACCGTGGCGGCCAAGAAACTTGGTCATGAGCTTCAGACTTTCTGTCTTTCATTCGCTGACCGTAGTCTGGATGAAAGCAAAATCGCTCAGATGGTGGCCACAAAGGCGGGGGTTACCCACAACACTCTTTTGATAACAGAGTCAGAGGCGGTGGCGATGGTGCCGAAGGCAGTGGAGTGCATGGATTCTCCATCAGTGGACGCGGTCAATACCTACTTGGTTGCCGCCAAAGTCCGTGAACATGGCATCAAAGTAGCCCTCAGCGGATTGGGGGGGGATGAATTGTTTGGCGGCTATCCTTCATTCAGTGACACCGCCGCATTATCGCGGCTCGCGACGGTGCCTCAGGCTCTGCGGAATCTGCTGGGGTCGCTTTCAGGGAAAATGGCGAGAATTCGCGATCTTCCCGGTCGGGATGTGCCGACTTTGGCGCGCTGGCGTCGCTCGAAGATTACACGTCAAGAAGCCAGAGCCGCAGGATTGCCTGATGCCGCGGTGGAACCGTTGTGGGGGCCCGGACTGCGTGACTCGTTTGCTGAAATTTCCTGGCAGGAGTTATTTGGTTATGCCTCCCCCATGTTGCTCCGAGATAGTGACCAGATGAGCATGGCCGTTTCACTTGAAATTAGGGTTCCGTTTCTGGACTCGGAATTGGTGGAATACGTCCTCGGCTTGCCTTCGTCGGTCAAGCAGGGGGCAAGACCGAAGCAACTTCTCATAGACGCCTTTAAGCAGGATTTACCGGTGGAGGTATGGGAGCGGCCCAAGCAGGGATTTGAGCTGCCGATGGATGCTTGGATGCGTGGCCCGTTACACGGGTTTGTGAAAGACGGGTTTAACCGATTGTTGGATTTAAGGCTGCTGAATGAGGAATTTCTGCAGAAAAAGTTTTCAGATTTTAACGCCCGCAGAATCCATTGGACGAGGCTTTGGTCCCTCGTGATTCTAGGTCACTACTTGGCTCGCAATCGTGGTTTCTGAGATACTGATCAATCTAATCCCGAGCAGAAGTCGGAAAGCTCATCCGAATTGGCGCGAGCGGTTAAGTGCCGCGAAGAATGGATGTAGTCGGCTCCCTTAATTTGGGGAACCTCACTTTGGCTAATATTTTGGAAGAGCGGCATGCGGGGTCCGTTGCAATTTACTTTGGGGATACTCTTTGTGCGGCGGCGTGGAGGAACGGAGCCAAGGCTGGTGGGTTATCTTCGGACTCGCGCCAGGCGAGCGAAAGGCGGCTTTCTGGGGTGGGACCAGAGAGTTCGCGGAACACGACTTCCTCTGGGAGGTGACGGGCTTCGGAGGGACACATAAAGGTGGCGCCGATGCCTGCTCGCACGAGGCCGACCGCATTCGCGCGGGGCCAAACTTCTTCCGCGATGTGCGGCGAGACGCCGGCGGCGGAAAATGCCCCCAAGGTGCGATCGTAGAAACTCGGATTGTGCAACCGGGGAAACAATACGAACGACACGGCCGCGAGGTCGCGGAGTTTGAGTGTTTTGCGTTTGGCGAGAGGGTGGTCTGACGGGAGCACCACCCCGTTGCGCTCTTGGAGCAAGGGTCGGGTGAGAAACCCGTCGGGAAGGGAATCGGGGTGGAGAAAACCGCAGGCAATTTCCCCGGAACGGAGCGAAACAACCTGGGAGGCGGTGGGGGATTCGTTGAGTTCGACACGGATGCGGGGGTGGGTGCGTTGGAAATCGCGTAGAATTCCCGGCAGCACGGTAGCCATGGCCAGACCAGTAAACCCAACACGCAACGTGCCAGTTTCGCCTTCGGAAATGGCGTGAAGCTCAGAGGGGAGGCGTTGGAGTTGGCGGAGG
The DNA here is from genome assembly GCA_963977295.1 of uncultured Opitutaceae bacterium. GTDB lineage: Bacteria > Verrucomicrobiota > Verrucomicrobiia > Opitutales > Opitutaceae > Actomonas. Next base: position 2,187 of record CAXBOL010000108.1, on the reverse strand, counting down.
AGCGGTTCCACCTGCGTGGCCAGATGCACTCCCGCGGGCGTCAGTTCAACGCGTCGTTGGGTGCGGGTGAAGAGAGGGGCCCCGAGCGCCTCTTCGAGTTGGGCGATTTGCCGGGAGAGGGCCGGCTGCGCCACGCCGAGCGACTCAGCGGCTTTGCGGAAGTGCAGGGTTTGAGCGACCTCACGGAAATAGATAAGGTGCCGAATTTCAAAATCAAATTGATACTCACGAGGCATCAATAAGCACCAAGTAAGTATTTTTGTGTTATGGCAAGATTTGGTAGGATGGACGTCTCAATTAATCAAATATTTAACTACAGATGAACGCAGATAGACGCTGATTAAGATCGAAATTGGTCCCGTTGATCCTGTTTTATTCTCATTTAATCCCCTCCTTATGGCTCAATCACTCTTCGAAAAAGTATGGAATGCTCACACGGTGCGCACTCTGGCCAACGGTCAGACGCAGCTGTTGATTGGCACCCACCTCATCCACGAGGTCACCTCGCCCCAGGCATTTGGGATGTTGCGCGACTTGAATCTGCCAGTGCTCATGCCGACGCGCACCTTTGCGACCGTCGACCACATCGTTCCCACGGATCAGTTTGTGGAACCTTATCAAGATCCCTTGGCCCAAGCCATGATGGACGAGTTGCGGAAAAACTGTGCGGAAAACAACGTCACGTTTTTCGACCGGGCGAGCGGCAAGCAGGGCATCGTGCACATTGTGGGCCCGGAGCAGGGGATCACACAGCCTGGCACGACGATCGCTTGTGGCGATTCCCACACCTCGACTCACGGTGCCTTTGGCGCGATCGCCTTCGGTATCGGCACCACGCAAATCCGCGATGTGTTGGCCACACAGACGATGGCCCTCGGCAAACTCAAAGTGCGTCGTATCGAAGTGAACGGGAAATTGCATCCCGGCGTCTACGCCAAGGATGTGATCCTGCACATCATCGCCAAACTCGGCGTGAACGGCGGCACGGGCTATGCCTACGAGTTCGCTGGCACGTTGTTCGACAGCTTCACCATGGAGCAGCGCATGACGGTCTGTAACATGTCAATCGAGGGCGGAGCCCGCGTCGGTTATGTGAACCCCGACGAGACCACTTTTGAGTATTTGAAGGGCCGTCCTTACTCGCCGGTGGGCGCGGATTGGGATGCGGCGGTAGAACGTTGGCGCGGATTCGCGTCCGATCCGGACTGCGGTTACGATGACGTGGTGGTGATTGACGCGGCGGACATTGCTCCGTCGGTGACTTGGGGTATTAATCCCGGTCAAGGTATCACGATTGATCAGACCATTCCTGATCCCGCGAAAGCCACGGCGGCGGATGAAAAGGCGTCAATTGAGGAAGCCTTGGCTTATATGAAGTTGACTCCGGGAGCACCGATCAAAGGCACGCCGATTAACGTAGCATTCCTAGGGTCGTGCACGAACGGACGCCTCTCGGATTTTCAGGAAGTTGCGAAATTCATCAAAGGGCGGAAGGTGGTCGCCGGGGTGAAAGCCATCGCGGTGCCGGGCTCGCAGATTGTGGCCGCTCAATGCGAAAAAGAAGGCATCGACAAGATCTTGACCGAAGCCGGTTTCGAGTGGCGCGCCGCAGGGTGCTCGATGTGTTTGGCGATGAACCCCGACAAACTCATCGGCGACCAATTGTGCGCCTCCTCGTCCAATCGCAATTTCAAGGGACGACAAGGTTCAACGACCGGGCGCACTGTTTTGATGAGTCCACTCATGGTCGCCGCGGCGGCGGTGACCGGAGTCGTTTCGGACGCCCGGGAAGTCTTCGCCGTCGGTAACAACTAACTTAATACTGAAATAATCCAGCCCACGAAATCACACTAACGGGCACTAAAGTCGGAGTTCGGTTTTGGTGAGATTTAGTGAATTTCAGTGGGCAAAAAATACTCTTCTTAAAATGGCTTTAGCAAAAATTACTGCAGTGACGGGTCGGGCTGTGTTTGTCCCAGGCAACGATATCGATACTGATCGGATCATTCCGGCGCGCTTCATGAAGTGCGTCACGTTCGATGGTCTCGGCGAATACCTGTTCTATGACGTGCGCAAGGATTCGGACGGAAACGATGTGCCGCATCCGCTCAATGATCCACAGTTCAAGGGCGCGACGATCTTGTTGTCGGGCGCGAATTTCGGTTGCGGTTCCTCGCGCGAGCATGC
>CAXBOL010000107.1:0-9784 GCA_963977295.1 uncultured Opitutaceae bacterium | reverse complement strand
ATGAATGCCACCGGATGGAGCTGGGCCGCCCGCATCGTCGACCTCGATTCCGACGGCCGTTCCGATGTGTTTTACACCAACGGCATGCTGCGCAACTTCATCGACGCCGACTTGGTCGACAAACAAAACGTGGCCCCCAGCCTCGCCGCCCGCGCCCGAGTTTGGCGCAGTGCGCCCGTTCGCGCCGAACCCAATCTCGCCTTCCGCAACGACGGCAATCTTGCCTTCACCAACGTATCCGCCGACTGGGGACTTGACCACACCGGCGTCTCCTTCGGGTGCGCCATTGTCGATCTCGACAACGATGGCGACCTCGACCTCGTCTACGCGAACCTCGACGGTCCGCCCACCGTCGTGCGCAACGACACTACCGCCGGCCACCGAGTGACGGTCCGCCTGCAGGGCCTCGCCCCCAACCGCAACGCCATCGGCGCGGAACTCACTCTCACGACGTCCGCCGGCACGCAAATTCGCCAGGTCTTCGGCGAGCGCGGCGTGGTGTCCTCGGAACTGGCGGATCACGTGTTTGGCCTCGGCGAAACCGATGCCATCACCTCCCTCTCCGTGCGTTGGCCCCGAGGACACGTCAGCACCTTCGCCCATCCCCCGGCCAACCGCCTCCTCGTCATCACTGAACCCGCTGTCGCCACCGTGCCGACGCCCGCCCGCCTGCATGCGGACTTGAGCACCGCCCTGTTTACCGAGACCGCCAAATCCCGCGGGCTCGACTACACCAGCGACGCATACCCTCTGGAAGAACTGGCCCGCCAGCGCCTGCTGCCCCGCCGTCTCGGCCAGACCGCTCCCGCCCTCGCGACCGCGGACGTGAATTCGGACGGGGTCGCCGACCTCTTCGTGAGCGGCGCTCGCGGCCAGTCCGGCACCCTCTTCCTCGGCCGACCCAACGGCTCGTTCGCGCCCGCGCCGCAGCAACCCTGGGCGGGCAATGCCGCGTCCGACGATACCGGGGCGATCTTCTTCGATGCCAATGCCGACGGACACCCCGACCTCTACATCAGTGCTGGCGGCGTCGAGCCCACGGCAGGCGACCCGTTGCTGAACGACCGTCTCTACCTCGGCAATGGGCGCGGCGGATTCGTGCCGGCTTCGTTCGAGGTATTGCCGCGCGATGGACTCAGCACGACGGCCGTCTCATCGGCCGACTTCGATGGCGATGGCCGCGCCGACCTCTTCGTGGGCGGTCGCAGCATTCCGGGGCAATGGCCCCAAACTCCGCCTAGTATCCTTTATCGCAATACGCCCGACGGCTTTGTCGACGTGACCGAAAAACGCGCCCCCGCCTTGCGCTCCGTTGGCATGGTGACGGCCGCCGCGTGGACCGACTTGGATCAGGATGGCGACACCGACCTCGTGCTGACCTTGGAGTGGGGTTCCGTGAAGGTTTTCCGCAACGACGCCGGACACCTCACGGACGCGTCTGCCGCACTTGGTCTGGCTGACCTGACCGGATGGTGGAGTGCCTTGACCATTGCCGACATCAACCATGATGGCCGTCCCGATCTAATCGTCGGCAACGTCGGACTGAACACCAAATATCGTGCGTCGACCGAGCGCCCCTTGAACCTGTTCGCGGGTGATCTCGCCGGAGACGACGGATTCGAAATCGTCGAAGCCCAATACGATGAAGACGGTCGCCTCTACCCACTCCGCGGCCGCAGCAAACTCTCCTACTCGTTCCCCAAGTTACGCCGCCAATTCCGTTCGTTCGCTCGCTTTGCCGAGGCTTCGATGGACGATATTTTCGGCCGTGAAGTGCTGGAACGCGTGCAAAATCTGCAAGCCAACGAACTCCGCAGTGGGGTCTTCGTGCAAGCAGTCGATGGCACGTTCACGTTTGCCCCGTTGCCGATCGAGGCGCAAATGGCACCCATTCACGGCATCCTGCACACGGACCTCACGGGAGACGGCGTCGCCGACCTGTTGGTGGTCGGCAACGATTTCGCCCCGGAGCCCTCCACCGGTCGGTTCGACGGCAGTTTGGGGCGGCTGTTTCAAGGCGATGGCCAAGGTAACTTCACGCCCCTTTCACCATCCGCCAGCGGGTTGATCGTGCCCGGGGACACTCGCAGCGTAATCGTGCTGCCTGCCCTTTCCTCGTCCCAAAAACCCCGCATCGCCACCGCCGATGCGTCCGGTCCCGTCCGACTGTTTGAACCGCAACTTTCCTCGCCATGATCACTCGCCACCGGTTTTTCACGTCCCTCGCCCTCACGGCGTTCGTCACCTCCGCGTTCGCTCAAGTCGAGTGGATGCCTTGGGGTGAAGCCGCCCTTGCTCGCGCCCAAGCCACCGCCAAACCGCTCTATCTCAGTGTCGGTGACCCGCTCAACGAACTCACCGGGGCCATGGAAACGCAGACGTTCTCCAACGCGGAAATCGCCGGGATCCTGAACGAGAATTTCGTCTGTGTGCGGGTCGAGCGCGACGAAGTTCCCGGTCTGGCCGCCTTCGGCCAACAGTGGCTCGCCGCCGAACAAAAACTCCCCGGCTGGCCCCTCAACCTGTGGCTTACGCCCGATCAACTGCCCATTGAAGCCGCCAGCTACCTCCCTCCCACCGAAGAATGGGGCCGCGAAGGATTCATGGTCGTGGTCAATCGTGTCATCGAAAAGTGGTCCGCCGGCCCCGAACCGGTCAGCCGCAGTGCGTCCCGCACCCTTGAAGATATCTCCTATTACCTGCCGCTTCCCGCCGCGCCGGTCGATGACATGCGTGCCGCGCTGACCATGGCCACGGAAGACTGGGTCGCCCTCGCCGACCCCGCAACAGGCACGTTCGGCGATCCGCCGCACAATCTGGAACCAGAGCTCCTACGCTTTCTCATTCAAACCGGTGGCGAGGCTCGAGAGGTCGCCCTCAACGCCCTGCGGAAACGCCTCGCCAGCGCCGTGCGCGATCCGATCGACGGGGGATTCTACCGCGGCACCGTCGACGTCCAAGCCCGTATCCCGTTGTTTCAAAAACGTCTCACCGATCAAGCGCGTATCGCCTTGGCCTGCCTTGACGCCGCAGCCGTCAGTGATGACCCCATTTTCGCCGCCGGCGCCACCAGCGCCTTGGACTACGCGCTGGCGCATCTGAGTTCCGGCGATGGCACGTTCACTCTCGGCGACGACGCCACCCCGGCCGCCCTCACCAAGCTGCAATCTTGGTCTTACGACGAACTCGCGGCGCTCGTCGGTCGGGACGCCGCCGATCTTCTCGGCGCCGTAGAATCCGGCAATGTCGATGCCGCCGAAGACCTCGATGGCAGTCATGCGGGGCGCAACATCCTGCACGCGTCGCCCCTCGACACGCAGTCACGCTCCTTCTTCGACTTGCGCACCAAGGTGCTCCTCGCCCGCGCAGAGCGAGCCCAAACGATCAATCCCACCTGGGCGACCGCCGCCGCCCATGGCTTGATGTTGCACGCCCTCAACCGGGCCACCCTCGAACTCAACAACCTCGACTACGGCGCGGCCGCCGTAGCGACGATCGCCGCCCTCAAGCGCGACTTCGCTGCGGGCACCGAATTCTTTTCCCGCATCGCCAACGCCGACGTGCCCCCCACCCCGGAGGATTACCTCTTGGTCGCGCTCGGCTTGGGCGATACCGCCCTCGCCGCCAAGGCCGATTCCCTGTTCTACGACGAGGAAAATGCACTCTACTTTGCGACCACCGCCGAGACTTTCGGTGTCCGTCCGTATTGGTGGAATCCCACGGCCACCGAGCTGCCCGCCCCGGCGGTGTGGCGCTTGTTTTTACCGGACCCTCCAAGTGGGCTCGCCGCCGAAGTCGCCGCGCCGTTTGAAAATCCCGATACACCTCCGCCCGGCGCTATTCTGCTCGGGCTCACGGCCACAGGCAAACCGTAGAACCGTAAGATCATCATAAATTTGCGGTAATTTTATACCCGCAAGGAAACAAAACCGGCCAAGGGACGTCTTGGGCACCACGTTCCCCCCATCGTAGTGTTCATTCTGCCGATCGCTGTTGTTCCGTGTCAGTGTCGCCAAACCCGTCCAACGCTCGGAGGACGGGGTATTGACGGCCCGGGAGGACGTTGGTGGCGGCGGATTGCTGCGTCCGGATTTTGTTTCCTTTTCGCTCTCGGACTCGTGGCGAACGAGGCCCCGAATCCCACCGCAGTGCACACTGCCGCAGAGTCTGCGTGGACCTATCAATCCGGTCCCTGGGGGGTTTTAAGACTACGTTCGCTTCGTCTCTCCCCACCAAACTCAGCGCTGGAGTCATCCCGATTTGCCGATGCCGGGGAGTGGAATTTCGAGTCCATGAGCTGGGCCGAGATTGATGACTTTCTCCAGCAAACCTCGCTCACTCCCGTCCAGCTTTCCGCCCTGAAAAACCCGGCTGCGCGCGTGCAATTGGCGCAGGGGCAAATCCGTCGGATCCGTGTTAGCCCCGCCATGCGCATCGGTCTTTCCTCCGAAAGCCGGCGGGCCATTTACGGCTTGTTAGCCAATTTTGACTCCAATTACACCAGCGCATTTCCCCTGCCATTGCCTTCGACGACACTGATCGAAAAGGCAGACCTCAACCCCGGTCTGCGGGAAGTGCTGACCCGCATCAGTTTCGAACGTGACGATGGCTTTTACCTCACCGATTTCGATGTGCTCAGTGCGTTCACTCGGGATACCGCGGAGGACCTGCGACTGAGCAAGCTCTTGCTGGGCGTTTCGACGCTGCAGGTGGAGATCACCGCCGACAGTTTAAGAAATCGGACGGAAGCGATCCGCTACTGGAGCAAACCAAGAGGTAAGTCGGCCTCCTCGGTCCTGCAAATGCTCCAAGCATCTCCCGATATTGAGGCCATTGATCTTACGCATCTGCTACCTTGGATTCCGCAAACGGTCTTAAACCAATTTCCGGACGGGGACTTCATTCCTTGGGACGCGAATTGTTTTTGGGCATCGTTGAACTTTTTCGCCGACAACGCCTCACCCGAATTTCTACCGTCATATACCGAGTCGGATGAATCGACCTACCGTGCGGCCGAGGCCCTGCATCGTGATTACGAGTCGGTCCTGCCACCTTTTCAATTTGGCGACGTGTTGTGTCTAGTGCCCGCCAACACTCCGGCCCATCGCCTGACCTTGCTGCACATGATGGTGCAGATCGCCGGCAGCGTCGTATTCACCAAAAATGGCTTCAGTCGCACGCGTCCCTTCGTGTTGATGAATCTCGCGGACGTGAAGACCTACTACACGTGGTCGTCCGCGGTGGAGGTGCGGGGATTCCGACTGAAACCTCCGGCTGCAGTGCCGCCGACAAACCTGCCCTAAAACCAGACGATCCGGCTTCGCCCATCTTAAGCAATACCGATCCGCGAAGCCCCCGACTCTCTCCGACCCTCAAATCGTGATTCTCCGATTCATTCATTCACCCTTCAGTTCTAATCCAGCCGTAACGGTCGGAGTTTTTTTGTCGCTGCTTAGTTTTGGCTGGAGCGCGATGTCCAGGGCAGAACCCCCGCCATCGACCGAAACTCCGGTCGGAACCTTGGAACTCCGGAAGATCGAACTCACCGCCCCCGACGCGGCGATTGAAGCCTACATCGATCATTTCTCCGAACGGGAGTGGGTTATTCGCATGGAATCCCGCGGGGCGTTCATGGGGTTGCTCATGGGATTGGAGCTGGATCCCTCCCACCGCAGCCTCCTTTTCGATGCGCAATACTGGACGCCGCTGCCTGAAGGTGACGGGTTTTTGGTAAAACCCGCCCCGGAACACCTCCGCCGACTCACACCTGTCGAACGAGCTGAAGTCTTCCGGGAATTGGCCTTCTGGCTGGACAACAAACCCGAGCGTTGGCCCTTGGTTATTTCCTCCGAATCGACCTTTGCCAGACTGGCTTCCTCCGGGGTTTCGGCGCCCATGATTCAGCGCGTTCGAGAGCTTTGTTATCCGTTCGCCGGAGGGTGGGCGCTGAGTGACTTTTCGGTGATCGCGGACGAATTCAAGGACCGCGCTATGCTGGCGACACTGTTGCGAGAAATATCCACCGTCCCGAGCACGCTGCCTCGCCTGAATCTCCGAACGGTCGTTTCGGTTTCCGAAACCTTGGAGTATTGGACGGTGAACCACCAAAACCCCTTCGCCTTGCCGCTGCTCGAAGCCCTATTGGACTCGGAAACCACCAACGGCATCGAAGTCCTTTCGATCATGCCGGGATCGGCTCGCGTGCTGTCTCTCAACTTGGATGCGGATGAAGTGTCTCATGACATTTATCTCTCCAGTTTTATGATATCGGCCAGTCTGGCGGGGCTGCCTCCCCGCTTCCAAAACCCGGACCAGATTCACCGCTGGCTGGAATCTCGATTCCGACCTGTGCCGTCACCTGCCCGATACGGCGATTTAAGGGTCTTCGTCCAGCCGGATGAACATCCCGTCGAATTTGCCTGCGCCCAGATCGCTGAAAACATCGTATTCGCACGTGATCCAGTCGGTCTCGGCCTGTGGCAATTCATGCGCATCGAAGACCTATTGCGGCGAAATCCCCATTTTGCCGGCGGTGATTTTCAAATCCGACGAGCCGTCAAACCTGCTGCCACTCCTTAATTCGGTTTCGGTGCGCTCAGTTTTAACTTCTGCGATGAGTCTTCCCCCCGACAGTGCCCCCAGGGCCGGATCCCGATGCCGCTGGCTCTTCCTTTTAGGCGTCACCCTGGCCGTCCCCGGCGGAAACGCTTCCGCCCAAACTGCCCCCGCCGAGGTCCGCGACGCCGCCCACAACAGCACATTCAATCCATGGGGTCATTTGCGCACCTCTTCCCTCAGACTCATGGCGCCGGAGTCGACCTTCGCCGAGCTGGCCTATTCCGACTACCACCGTTGGGTTTTCGAATACCTGAGCTGGCCGGAGGTGCAGCCACTGTTGGTGGCCGCGGCCTTGGAACCGGAACTTGTCGCACTTTTGCACGACCCGTCGATCCGTTCGGTTCACGAGGCAACCGGAGGCACCATCCTCCGCGTTCCCGATTTCGTCCGGTGGTCGCTCAAACCCAAAAGTCGCGAAATCATCTATCGAGAGCTGGCCAGTGGTATGGAGAATCTGACTCACATCCTCCCGTTGATTCTGCCCGACTCCGCCGCATTGGAACGGCTCAATTTCAGCCCTGGCCTCAGAGCAGCCGTCAGACAACTCACGTTCAGCCGCGGCAATCATCGCTGCTTGGTCGACGCCGACCTGCTGGCCGCCCACGCCGACAGCCCCGACGAGATGCGGCGCTTGTTTCGCCAAATTTACACCTATCAGGTCTTAGTCGTGGAGCTGTCGCGCGACGAGATCTCCGATTCACCCCGAATTGCCGACTACTGGACGCAGCACCGGGCCAAACTTCGCGGCAGTCTCAATCAACTCTTCGCCCGTTCCCCCGATCTGGACGCCATCGATATCTCTCACTTTCTCCCCAAGTTTCCCCAAGTTCTCCTCAACACCTTTCCCGACGGACAAACGAGCCCCTTCAACGCCAACTGTCACTGGCTGGCGCTCAATTTTTTCCGCCGTATTCCCGACTCAAAATTCCTCCCCTCCCAAAAGGACCACGACAACAGCGGTCACGAAGCCGTGATGGAGCTCCATGCCTACTACGATCAGGTTGAACCTCCGTTCCAGTTTGGTGATGTCATCGCACTGGTGGCTGAATCCGGCGACGCGTTTGAACTCGTTCACACCGCGGTGCATATCGCAGATAATATCGTGTTTTCGAAAAATGGTATCGGGCGCAACAGCCCGTTCGCCCTCATCACGCTCGAAGAAATGATGGCAAAATACGCCTGGGCCACCGAACTCACGGTGCGCGGATTTCGCCCGCAACCCGGCACCCCCGCCCTTCCGAACTAAGTCCCACCATGGGCTCGGACCTCGCGTCAGTTGATCCAGTCAGGACTAAAAACTATTTCCGTCCCGGCGAAACGGGAGTGTAGCCACTCGTGTCTCTCGCCTTCCGAGATGGTCAAAAATCAGACTTGGAGTCGTAGATCTGTGTTTATCTGTGTTCATCTGTGGTTAGTCCTTTCGGTGGACCCATGGACGAAACCAACCTCATTCCCGATCGCATCGCGGCCACGCTGCGGCAGTTCCCTCCCTTCTCCATGCTGCCCGAGGCCGCGATTCTCGACCTCTCCAGCGAGGCACGGGTGCAAGTTTTGGTCGCGGGCGAAAAGGTCTGGAAACAAGGCGAACCGCCCGGCGATTTTCTGCTGGTGCTCGTGCGAGGTCGGGTCGAATACACCATCTCCACCGACGGCCAAACCGAACTCGTGGCCGTTCGCGACGAAGGCGATCTGCTCGGGCTGACTCCGCTGCTGCGAGCTCAACCCTCCCGCACCACCGCCAGTGTAGTGGAAGACACGATACTTTACGGGCTGCCGTGGCGAAAGATCGAACGACTCCTCGCCGACCACGACGACGCTCGCCATTACGTCAACCGCCACCTGTTTTGGACCACCCGCCTCGGCGGCGAAACCGAATCGATGCCAGCCCCGGAAACCGGCACCATCAGCGGTCGGGCCAAAAACATTCTCCAAGCCCACCTGGCCGGGGGCAAAGTAATCCAACCCCGCGCCATCGAACGACTACTCATCTGCGCCCCCACTTCGACTATTGAAGAGGTCGCTAAAATCATGGCGAGTCGGCGGGTGCCGTCCGTGTTGGTCGTCGACCCCGAGCGCCGACCGCTCGGCATCGTCACCCAAAGCGCCATCGTCAAACACGTCGTCGCAGGCAACACGCCCAGCTCCGCGCCGGCCAGTGTGATCATGGCCAGTCCGGTCATCACGGTGTCGGCATTATCGTCGGCCACCGCCGCGATTCTCCTCATGTTGCGCGAACGAATTGGCCAAGTGTGCGTGACCGAAGACGGCACCCCGGAAACGCCCGCCTTGGACGTTTTCACCAACAAGGATTTGCTCGCTCAAGCCGGGCACCATCCCGCCGGACTGCTGCGCGAGTTCCGCCACGCCCGCACCATCGCCCGACTGCGCGAGCTCTGTGACGAACTGGAAGAGATTACCGCCAGCTATCTCGACGCCAGTGTATCGGCCATTTTCCTCGGGCAAATTTGTGCCGAGCTCTACGACGAATTGGCGAAACGACTGCTGGAGATGGCCATCGCCGACCTCAGCGCCGAGGGTATCACGTTACCTGCCGTGCCGTGGGCTTGGATGTCGGTGGGCAGCGACGGACGGCGCGAACAAACGCTGCGCACCGACATGGACAATGCGCTGGTTTTCGAATCCGGACCCGATGCAGCCACCGACGAGCTCCACCGCGCCCGCTTTCTCCAACTCACTCAACGAGTGGTAAACTCCATGGTCGAATGCGGTTTCGCTCGCTGCCAAGGCGGCGTCATGGCGTCCAATCCGCGCTGGTGCCAGACCTCACAGGAGTGGCTGACCGAGATCCAAGAAATGGGCGACAGCACGCACCCCGACCGGGTGTTCCGCGGCATTGTGCTCTACGATTTGCGCTTCGTGGCCGGCGATCCTGCCGCCTGCCGTCCGCTGCGGCAGGCCGTGATCGAATCTGTGCGCGGCAACGCGTGGCTACAGCGGCGCTTGGCGGAGTTGGTGATCGAAACCCCACCGCCGCTTAATTTTTGGGGTAAATTCGTCGTCGAACGCAAAGGTGACCGCGCCGGCGAATTCGATCTAAAAGGCCGCGCCCTCGCCCCGCTGCGCGATGCCGCCCGGTTGCTGGCGCTCAAGAACAACCAGACCCGGCGCTACTCCACTGGTGGGCGCTGGGAAGACCTGCGCCGCA
>CAXBOL010000106.1:0-9887 GCA_963977295.1 uncultured Opitutaceae bacterium | reverse complement strand
CGATCCAATGCTCGCTCCATAAAGGGTTGGATTTGCCCAAAATCCCACTCATCGGGTGCCATATTTTTGATCAGGTCCGGGTGAGCCAGCGTATCGAACAATCTGGTTTCCGCCGACTCCGCCAGGTGCTCGAAATACACTTTCTGATAATCAAAGGCACTGCCCACGTCGTATAAGTTGCGGTAGTAACTCACCTGCGGATGCACCGACCCGAGCACGTGGTGCAATGGATGCCGCTGGTGCAAGTTTTCCAACCAAGGTTCGACGCCCGGGTAGTAGTCGCTCTCCAGTCCGACTCGCACATCAAGCCGACCTTCGTATATCTCCCGCGTCCTCCGGATGATTTGGTGATAAAACTCATACTCCACCGGAGACATGCGCACTGACGCGCTGATTTTATCGGGCAACGGACAGTGGCAGGTGAAAATTATTCCCTTCAACCCCGCCTGCAGCGCGGCTTCCGCGTATTCCGTCGGCTCCCCAATGGCATGTTTGCACAAGGGTGTATGGCAGTGAGATTCGTAAAGGAGCGGTGAAACGGACACGATAGCCAACAGCTATGCTTCGCGCGCGACGATGCAAGCCACCGCACCTCTCCCGGGTCAAAAATCACCCGGCGAAGGTCGTGAGCAGTCGGGCGTAAACTTTAGCCGCATCAACGAGATCTTTCACTCGAGCCCGCTCATCAATCGCATGACAATTTTCTCCTCCTGGTCCCCACCCCAAGGTCGGTATTTTCCGATTCGCGACAAAAAAGTGCATATCGTTAAACCCGGTCGAAACACTGAAGACCGCCGATTTACGCCGCACTTGGGTCACGCTATCCGCCATGGCGGCGAAAAACGGATCGGTCGGCTCACTGAAGCACGGATGGTTTTCCGAGATCTTGTTGATCTTGATCCGGCAATCTGGAATCGCGGCCGCCGCACGCTTCAAAACCGCCCGCAACTCGCGCTCCGCCGCCGTCGCCGTTTCACAGGCGAGCACGCGTCGATCGATCGTGAATCGGGCTTCCGACGGCACCGTGTTGATCTTGCCGCCGGGACCTTGCGTGAACACGCCGCCGAGATTGATCGTCGGCGTCATCACGACGCCCTCAGGCGTCGTAAACGTGCGCGCTTTCAGTTCCTGCTTGTAGGGTTCGAGCGCGAGGATGAGCGCCGACATTTTTTCCAAAGCATTCACCCCGCGATGCGGTTGCGAGCCGTGCGCGGCTTTACCCAACACCACGACTTCCAGCCAAGTCACCCCGTTGTGCCCGCAACACACCCGGTGGCCTTCGCCACCTTCGAGCACGACGGCATAGTCCGGCTTGATCGGACCCTTCGACGTCACCCAGCTCGCCCCCAGCATCGAGTCGGTTTCCTCGTCAGCCGTAAACGAAACTTCGACGTTCATAAGCGGCGCGGTTCCCGTCGCCTGCAAGGCACGCAACGCCATGAGCAAAGACGCAATCGATCCCTTCATGTCGGCTGTCCCGCGCCCATAAATTGACCCCTTATTGACCGCACCACTGAACGGACTGCCGTGCTTCCATTTCCCCGAAACCGGCACCACGTCATAATGAGCGTTAAAGTGGATGGTTTTTTTCGCACCCTTCACTTTGCGCACGCCCACCACATTGTAGCGCGGATAGTCCCATTGATCCGCCGGCAGGACTTCCCGCTGCAGCGACTGAGGAATCGTCAAACGTCGACTCGTCAAACCGGCCCCTTTTAACTCCGCGACCAGTCGTTGCGTGATCGGGTCGTAATTGGTGCCCGGCGGGTTGGTGGTATCGCAACCGACCAAGTCTTTGAGGAGGCCCAACAAGTCGGGAGTGTGCTGAGACAGATAATCGGTGGTAGTCATTAGTTTCGCGATGCTGCGCCCTCACGGATTCGGTCCCAAGATCAAAACATCAGACGCCCCAACTCCTTTGAGTTGCTTTTTGACACCCCCCGTTCGACCGCCAGCATACGCGACTATCATGTCATCGTTGGCCGACCTTCGCAAAGACTACTCATTGGCCGGGCTGCTGGAAAAAGATCTCGCCCGGGATCCGTTCCGTCAATTCGACGTCTGGTTCCATGAAGCCGAAGCGGCGAAGCTCAATGAGCCCAACGCCATGACCTTGGCCACCGCCAGCGCAGATGGCATGCCCTCCGCCCGGACGGTGCTCCTCAAAGGGGTGGACGGACGCGGTTTCGTTTTCTTCACCAACTACGAAAGCCACAAAGGCCGGGACCTCGCCGGGAACCCACGGGCCTCACTCGTGTTTCCTTGGTTGGAATTGGAGCGTCAGGTTATCGTGGCCGGCACCATCACCAAAGTGTCCCGGGAAGAATCCGACGCTTATTTTCAAACCCGTCCCATCGGCAGCCAACTCGGCGCTTGGGCTTCCGCTCAGAGCACCATCGTGCCGAGTCGCGAATTACTCGAAGCCAATTTGAAAGCCATCAAAGACCGCTATGCCGGATGTGCGGTGCCCACGCCTCCGCACTGGGGCGGCTATCGGCTCTCGCCCACCACGGTCGACTTTTGGCAAGGCCGCCGCAATCGGTTGCACGATCGCCTGCGCTACCGTCGCACCCCTGACGGCTGGGTCGTCGAACGACTCGCCCCCTAGCCCGCCCCCGATTTCGTCCTGTCTCCGCCCCCACCGTATTGTGAGTAGTCGTAAACCGTCGCCCAAACCTCGCGCCCCCTCACTCAAACTCCTGGCCGGAGTGGTGCAAAGCATCAACGAAGGTGTCGTCGTGGCGATGAACCGATTTGAGCACAATGGTCTGCGGATCCGGCACGTCAACGACGCCATGTGCCATCTCGCCGGATACGAGGCGGATGCGTTGATCGGCCAATTTCATGGCGAACTTCACGCCGACAAGGATGCGCTGCCGGCGATGCGCCGGTGGCACCGCGACCGGCAGGCGAAAGAGCCCCTCACCGGCGAAGGCCATCTTCAACGTGGGGATGGCGGGTGTATCTACGTGACGTGGACACTCACGGCCCTGACCGATGACCGCAATCGCCCCACTCATATCGTCATTACGTATCGCGATATCACCGCGCATCGGCAACTGCAGCAGGCGCTGATCAATTCGCAGCGACTTGACGCCGTCGGCCGGCTCGCCGGGGGAGTTGCCCACGATTTCAACAACCTGCTGTCGGTCATCAACGGTTACTGTGAGATCCTGCACGATTCATTCAGGCTAAAAGGTCAGGCGCTTGATGAGCTCAACGCCATTCACCAAGCCGGACAACGGGCCACTCATTTGGTCCGACAACTCCTCGCATTCAGCCGTCGGCAGTCTTTGGAACCTCGCATCATCGATCCCAATCGATTGGTCCTCGAAAACGTCGACATTCTTTCCCGCATGCTGGGCGAAGGCCGCTCACTCGAACTGTCGCTCGCCCCTGATACGAAAACCATTTTGGTCGACCCGACCCAAATGCAACAGGCGTTGCTCAACCTTTGCATCAACGCCCGGGATGCCACTTCAGAAAACGGTCGCGTCACCATCACCACGGAAAACCGCATCATCGAACCTGGACTAAATCGCCGCATCACCGACTTGGGCCCGGGACGCTACGTGGTGGTAACTGTATCCGACAATGGCTGCGGCATGGACGAACCCACGCGACGGGTATTGTTCGAACCCTTCTTCACCACCAAAGGTGAGGGCCATGGCACCGGACTCGGACTCGCTCTCGTGCACGGTATCGTCAACCAAAGCGGCGGACACATCACGGTGGAAAGCGCGCCCAACCAAGGCGCGGCGTTTACCATGTTCTTCCCGGCGCAAGACAAACCTGCCTCTCCTGGAAATGGTCCACTTGTCCCCCTGCCGCAAACCAAAGGTCATGAGAGTATCATACTGGTGGAGGATGACGATTTGGTGCGTAAGATGGTGACCGGAATTTTGACGACCGACGGCTATAAGGTTTTGGATTTTACCCGGATCGCGACGGTAGCTCAAAAACTCGGCGCAGCGGAAAAGGCAGCAAATTTGGTGATCATCGACCCCATCGGAGACGATGTTGAGTTGCTCAGTTTTGTGGAAAACCTCCGGAAGCACAATCCGTCGCTGCGAGTGCTACTCACGCCGAGTCGCAAGGCGACTACCCTGCCCAATCTCGTCCCGAATCGTCAGGCTCGGCTGGTCAAACCCTTTGCCTTAAGTGCTCTGTTGCAGGAAGTGCGTCGGATGCTCGATCAGCCCTGAACCCGACGACGTTCGTCATTATTCATGCGCCTCTACCTCATCCGCCACGGTCACGCGCTGCCTCATCCGCACGATGCCAACCGACCCTTGAGCGAACGGGGGCGAATCACCACCTTGCGCGTGGCCGAACTATTTCGGACCAATCAAGCCTTCACCGCCCAACAGATTTGGCACAGCCCGCTCACCCGCGCCTTTGAAACCGCCATCGCATTTTCCCGCGCGCTCGATCCCGAGCTCGCCCTGGTGGAAACCGATGGACTCTGCCCCGGAGACGATCCGTTCGTGATGCAAGCACGACTTGCCATCTACCCCACCACGCACGATCTCGCGATCGTCGGCCACGAGCCTCATCTCTCGTCCCTCGCCACCCTGCTCGTGCGCGGCCATGCCTCGCCCAATGTTTTTCACTTGAAGAAGAACGCCGTCATCATGCTGCGTCGCACTGACAAAACGCATCGCGATACCGGCAAAACCCGGTGGCGCGTGGGGTGGCATTTTGCCCCCGAACTTTTACCCATCGTTTAACCACGCTATATTGGCTGCCATGCCACTCGACATCCTTTCCACCCGTTCTGATTCCGCTGCCGCCAACATGGCGACTGACTTTTTGGCGCTCCAGAACTACCCGCATCCAGATCACGCCAGATTCCGTCACTACGACTGGCAACAAACCGCCTGCACTTTCGGGTTCGGTCAAAAAATTGCCTGGGTGCGCGAACAGCTGACCAACGATCCGCCTTCGCAACTTTGTCGTCGTCCCACCGGTGGCGGCATTGTCGATCACCGCGATGATTGGACCTACTCCTTAGTCATTCCCCGTGGACACGATGTCTACGATGCGCGTGCCGTCGCCAGCTACGAAGCCATTCATCGCAGTCTCACCACCTGCCTCAGAGAGCAAGGCTGCGCCGCGGCAATCAAGGACACCTGCGAACCTGACCCGGAGTGCGCGACCAAAGGTCCGACCATCTGCTTTGATCGCGCCGAGCTCTTTGATGTCATCCATGAAGAGTCAGGGCGAAAGATCGCCGGTGCCGCCCAAAAACGCGCGAAACGGGGCCTGCTTTTTCAGGGTTCGATTTGGAGACCGCACGTGGGAGACCTTGATTGGGATTTATTCGAAACAACGTTCATCACTCAAATCTCCACACTGCTAGAGATGGAAGCCACCCCCGCACCTTGGCCAGAAAGTTGGGATGAGTCCATCGACGCGTTGGCCGAATCCTACGCGACTCCGGAATGGATTGAACGACGTTGAACAAGGTCTGATCCCATGGTCATGGTGGTGAATTATCGACGTATCCAATTTCTGAATATCAGGCCCAAACCTACCTATTATTCGGACGAAAGAAATCTACCGACGCGTATCACTGGACACTTGCAATTACGCGGAAGAGATTGATGCTCAGGCCCACGCGGCGCACGGTGCGCCAAGGATTCGTGCGATAAAATCAAGCGAATGTTAAGATCAGAACCAACACAACGATCCCCAAAAGGAGACACTATGGCCAAAGCCAAAAAAACCGCTAAGAAGGCCGCTGCTAAAGCGCCCGCAAAGAAAGCCGCTGCTAAAAAAGCTCCAGCCAAAAAGGCTGTCGCTAAAAAAGCTCCGGCTAAAAAAGCTGCCGCTACGAAAGCTCCAGCCAAGAAAGCCGCTGCTAAAGCTCCGGCTAAGAAGGCTCCGGCCAAGAAGGCCGCTGCTAAAAAGGCTCCGGCTAAGAAAGCCGCTGCCAAGGCTCCGGCCAAGAAGGCCGCTGCTAAGAAGAAGTAATCTTCTTCTACAGCTCACACCTAGCAAGCAGCCGCCCTTTTCGGGCGGCTGCTTTTTTTGCCTTCGGTCTTACGGGTCAAACCGATGCCGCACTAAGATCAATTGACATCCCACTTTATTGGCCCCGGCCCCGGCCCCACCAACTCCAACTCTCCCCCGGCTTCGGCTTCGGCATAGGCCTCTTCCGGTGGGAGTTCTTCCAACGGGGCAAATCGCTCCGACGAAAACCCGAGTTCTTGCTTCTCGGCGTGAAAAGGATCGACCGCATTAGTCAGCTCTTCCAGCAGCAACCCCACCGTGGCCGAGTCGCCTCCTTTGACGATTTTTTCCCGACCTAAAAACACTTCACGGATGGTATAGGTCTCACCCTCCACTGGCAGCTGTTGATAAAGCGCCCGAATCAAATCCGAGAACTTTCCATTGATGCAGACTACGCGTTGACCTTTTACCATAGCGCGGAGCGGAACCATCTCCGCGCCAGTTGGCAAGCCAGTCTATACTTCACCCGGTCCGGTGTTACCCCATCCACGTTGCGTGCCCAAGGGGCCGACTTCATCCAGCGGACGCGGAGCGGGAGGGCGCAACGACGTCGTCAATTTGAACAAATCTTCCCGGCGATCGAGTCTCGGCGTCACCGTGCCCAATTCGTGTGACTCGTGCAAATCGTCGAGGTCGAGGTCACAAATAAGCACGGTCTCTTCGTTGGATTCCGCTTCCGCCGCAATACCGTCCCGCGCGAAAGCAAAATCACTCGGCGTGAAGATCGCGGCCTGACCGTATTGCACGTCCATATTCTCGACGTCGGGCAGGTTGCCCACGTTGCCCGCGAGCGCGACGTAAACTTGGTTTTCGACCGCACGTGCAGCCGCACAGACACGCACTCGGAGATAGCCGTGACGATCATTGGTGCAAAACGGCACAAAGATAATCTCGGCCCCTTGATCGGCGAGGTGGCGAGCCGCTTCCGGAAACTCCGAATCATAACAAATCAACACACCGATTTTCGCTCCCGGAGTATCGATCACCTGAAGGGTGTCTCCGCCCGTGATCCCCCACCAATTACGCTCGTTAGGCGTAATATGCAGTTTGGGTTGTTCCGCCACCGAACCATCCGGCAAACACACCGTGCAGATGTTATGCAGCTCTTTCCCGACTCGTGTCGGGTGGCTTCCGCCGATGATGGTTACACCGTATTGGATCGCAAGTTTGCGCAACAAAGCGACGACCTTCGGTGCATACCGTGCCAATTGTTTGATGCCCTCCCGCGGCGACTTCGTCTTGGTGATCGAGAGAAGCTGCACGGCGAACAATTCTGGAAACAACACGAAGTCCGCATCCGAATCCGCCGCCACGTCAGTGAAGAAAGTAACTTGGCGCGCGAAGTCTGCAAATGACGTGACCTCTCGCATATGATACTGCACGCAGGCGACCCGCACTTTCCGAGCGCCTGTCCGATGCGGACGGTAATCCGGGTTGAGCCACTCAATCAAACTGGAGTGGTTGTGGCTGTTCGGATCCAACAGGTAGTTGGGCATTACGCCACGAAGTTGAAACCCTTCTCGCAGCTGGAAACTCAATACCAGATCACGGAATTCCCCTGCCACGACGCGTTGGGCATACTCCTGCGGAGTCATCTCTGAGGCGTGATCCTTATAGTTCCACAACCGGCCACCCGCCAAGATACGGCGCTTGTTCAGCTTCTTACACAATTGCCGCCGGGCTTCATAAAGCGCGGCGCCGACGCCTAGACCCCGGGCATCCGGATGCACATAAATATCAGCCCCGTAGAGCGTATCTCCCTGCAAGGTGTGATTGTTGAAATAACCACTGTCAGTTACGCCCGACCACGTGTGATCACGCAAAGGGTCAGGTCCCATATCCACCACCAACGTCGCCGCCGCCCCGACAATCTTACCATTCACTTCGGCTACAAATTGTCCCCGCGGAAAGATCCGCATATGACTCTCCAAGTGGGAGGCGCCCCAAACAATGTTTTCATCCGCCAACACTGGATAGGCGGCAATGTTGAGCTTTATAAGCTCCGGAATATCGACCTTCGTCGCTCGGCGGACTTTGACTCGTGCTGCTGGTTTGGATTTGGCCATATCCCTCAACCTAAGCCGGGACTTGGTCCTCGTCAATTGACCACTCAATCCGTCAGCGGCGGCAAAGGCCCCCGACCACTCGACCGAAATTTTCACTCCGCTTGCACTTCCTCCCGCCCAAAACATCCGGCAACTTGCAGCTAACCATGACCCCTATACGCCGGCTTTTTAGCACCTTTAATCTATTCGTTTTGCTGATTGGAGTTGCGGCACTCTCCCCCGCGCAGACTCCTCCGGTTCAGCCTCCCAGCGATGGCGAGATTGCCGCCGCCTATCAGGTGCGCCGCGCGCAATTGGTTGCCGCGTATCTTGAACGCACCGACCCGGGCGATCTCGAACGCGGCGGTTTGCACGACGTCGCCGTGAACTTTGCTCAAGGCACGAATCTGGAGTGGGCTCGAGCTCGCCTCAAAGCCCTCACCGCCAATCCCACTGGCGCCATGTTTTGGATGTATCCGATGGCGCTCGTGATGAACGCCGGCGAAGCCCACCTCAACGCCGAGGACTGGGCCGTGATTCGCGACGCATGGCGCACCTACTTCCCCTATCGCGGTGATACCGAAAACCACTGGCTGATGTATTATGCCAGCCTCTACCTCGCGGCCGAGAAGTGGCCCGACCTCGACGGCAGCGCGTGGTATAACGGCAAGTCTTCCGCTGAGAATCGCGCCGAGGCCAAGGAATACCTGCTCGAAACCTTTCGCATCACCAGTGCTCATGGTCGCGGCGAATACGACTCGCCCAATTACATCGATCCCTATGTCTCCGCCATGACCTTGCTCGCCGGCTGGTGCCGCGATCCCGAATTACGCCAGCTCGCTGAGATGATGCTCAACTACGATTTGCTCGATTTCGCCGTCGAAAATCTCGACGGCGTTTACGGCGGTGCCCACAGCCGGATTTACCCGAAGCACGCGGTCCAGCCCGCCCTGGCCTCTTCCACTGCGCTGGCTTGGTTGCTCTGGGGCCAAGGCGAAATGCAGCTCAACGGTGCATCCTTGATCGTTGCGCTCAGCGGCTACACTCCTCCTGCGATTCTGCAGCACATCGCCACTGACCGCACCACCGACTACGTGCACCGTGAACTCAAACGCACCCGCTGGCGCATGCGTCACGCCGGGCCCGATGCCATCCAGATCGACGGTCACGACACCGTCCCGGTCTATAAATACAGCTACGTGTCGTCCGACTACCTGCTCGGCTCCAGTCAAGGCGGCCTGCTCCAACCCATTCAGCAACAGACTTGGAGTCTGGTTTGGCACGAAGACAATCCGCTCGGCAAATCCAACACCTTCTTCGCTCTCCACCCCTACTATTCCGAGCTGGAAGGCACCATGTATTTCGGCGCCGATTGGGACACGGTGGTCGATCTCATTGCCCGCTCCAAAGTCGACTACAACTCGCCCGACAAACTCATGAGCGGCTCGCCTTGCGAACAGATCGTGCAGCACGAATCCGCCATCGTCGGCCTTTACGACATCCCGCCCGGCACTCGCTTTCCCCACCTTAACACCTTCTTTTCGCGCGATCTGACCAACCGCGTCGAAGACCCGTCGGGTTGGATCTTTGCCCAAGGCGGGCCCACCTACATCGCCTACCGCCCGTTTGTCGCCGGCGAGTGGCGCCCAACTGACTGGACCGGTCTACTCGCCGGTGGAGCAGGTGCATGGATCAGCTCCGGTCACAATGAGTGGGGCACCGGCCACCAAGTTTATGTCAGCGAGGCTCCGCAAAATGGATACGTCACGCAGATCGCATCCGCCGCCGACTTCGAATCGTTTGCCGCATTCCAAGCGGCCGTGAAAG
>CAXBOL010000105.1:0-9899 GCA_963977295.1 uncultured Opitutaceae bacterium | reverse complement strand
TCGGCTGGGCGCCCCGGGGAGATTCGAGGCGATCAGCCCGCAGATCGCTCAACCCTAATTGTCCATGTCGAGCAACGGTCTGCTGTAGATCTTCCAGGTCGACCGGTTTGGCAATGAAATCAACCATGCCGAGAGACAGGCATTTCGCTTTGACCTGTTCCATGGCGGTGGCACTCACGGCAATCAGAGAGGGGGGCGACCAAAGACCGTGCCATTCCTGCTTGACCCAGGCAGCCACCCCAAAGCCATCCACTATGGGCATTTGAACGTCGATAAGAGCGAGATCGTAAGGCGCTTGGGAGAGTTTCTCAATGGCCTCCTGACCATTGTTGGCAAAATCCGTTTCAATTCCCATTTCCGTCAGCATCAAACCGAGGATCTTGCGATTGAGGGCATTGTCATCGGCGGCCAGCACACGCATTTTTTTCAAGAAAGGTGGGGCAGAGTGGAATTTTGAGGAGACCTTGGTGGCGAGATTCGTAACGCGGTAGGGGGTTCCCATGAGGGTGGCCAACAATTCTCGGCGACGTGGTTGGGTGGTGAATTCGAGATCGAAAAGCGTCGTATCGGATTGGTTCGACTGGGTTGCGATTAAGGTGAGGCGGGCATTTCGTTCGGCGAAGGCGAGGCGTAATTTCTGAGCGGTTTCAGCTATGCCGCGGCGAAAAGCTTGGGGGACGAATACCGTGGTTACGTTCTGATGAAGACCAAAATCATGGGCCAGTATTTCTTCGCGAGTCAGATTCGTTATTTTGCACCCGGTGGTTCTGATCATGTGGTCCAATTCGACGAGGGCGAGATCGGAGCCTTCGAGCACGTAAATTTCCTCAGGATATGCCGCGGCAGAATCGGTGACCCGTCTTTGAGGACCCGCGACTGAAGGCAGGGGTAAAGTCAGCCTGAACACCGAGCCCTTGCCGATTTCACTTTGAACGTCGACTTCGCCGGACATCGCGGCCGCGAGTTCTTGGCTGATGGCCAATCCAAGCCCGGTGCCCCCATGATGCCGAGTGGAAGAGTTATCAACCTGATAGAATCGATTGAAAAGACTGGATAATTCTTTGGGATCGATTCCCTGACCGGTATCAATGACTTCGAAGGTCCACGAACCATTGTCTAGTTTCTGGACGCGTAGAGTCACGCTCCCGTGTTGCGTAAATTTGACGGCATTTCCGACCAAATTGGAGATGATTTGGCGGATACGACGGGCGTCGCCAGTCACCCACGCGGGGTTGAGTTCGTTGTCAAAGATCAGATGCAGAGGCAGTTCCTTTCGATTCGCTTGAATACAGACATTCTCGATCACTTCCTCGCAGGCCCGAAGCAGTTCGAAGGACGCGGAGTTCAACTCAAGTCGACCGGATTCGATCCGAGAAATATCGAGGAGGTCGCTGATCAAAGAAAGCAGCAGGTCGCTGGAAGAGGACACTGATTCCACCCAGTCGCGCTGGCGAACGTTCAGGTTGGTGCGCAGCAGCAGTTTGGAAAATCCGATGATGCTGTTGAGCGGAGTGCGGAGTTCGTGACTTACGGTCGCCAAGAATTCGGACTTGGTGCGATTTGCTTTCGCGGCGTTGGCCGCTGCTTCCTTCAGCCGCTGCTCGTATTGCATCCGTTCGGTGACGTCGCGATCGAAACCGATGGAGCGGCTGACCGGGCCTTGTTTTCGCCTGATTTCCACCATGTTGGATTCAAACCATCGCCATTTTCCGTCGCGATGACGGAGGCGATACAGTCGACGCCGACGAGAGCGTCCCGGAGGGCCGATTCGAGACCGTCCCGCCAAGACCCGAGGCATGTCGCGGGTATGAACGATTTCCTCCCAAGCAGGCGTCTCGTTTTTATTGGGCACTCCCGGGTAGCCCAACAGTTCCCACCATCGCTTAGAACGATGATAGGTTTCTTCTTCGTGATTGGCGTCCCAAAACCCATCCAAGCTTGTTTCAATCAGAGTCAATAAACGTTCCTCCGCCCCGGCCAAACTTTCCGCCCGTTCCTCCCGGTTTAGCGCAAACGTGAACGCATTGGCGATCGAGTTCAAAGTGGTGCCCAGCCCGCGGTTGGTGCTGCGGGCGCGACCGGAAAAGACCGTGACGATCGCGCCCCACGGAGCCCCACGAAACCCAATATTTTGAGCCAGCACCCAATGATCCGGAGCCCTATCGGGAATGGCACCGACAAAGGGTTCGCCAACCCGGTCGAGCTTGCCGGCCATCGGTCGATTGGCGCAGAGATTTTGCGACCACACCGAACCAAGGTCGGAAAGTGGACGCCATTCCGACGAGGGGGCACTTGTGGCGACCGAGAAAATTGGGCGGAATCCTTTGACGCCTTCGCGGACACTGCAAACCCAGAACGAGGTGTAAACGAGGTCCAAGTTTCGGTGCAGTCGTTCGACTACCCACTTGGCCGTGTCTTCGATGGGTTGATCCTGCAGTAGTTTTTGGGAGACGTTAAAGCTCAGGTCCATCAGCGCGTCACGTTGTTTGATGCGCAGGTGACCATGAAGGTAACCCGCCAGACACAGGTAGATAACAAAGGCGATGATTAAAACAATCAACTCGGTGGACAGGAGAGTCGAGGAGGCTTGGGCCACCAGTAAATCGAGCTGGACCGCGAGACCCAGAATACCGAAAAGGGTTCCAGTGCTTTGGTCGCGGATACCGGCCAAACTAAGCCACGCCAAAGTTCCATCGGCCATGAGGGCTTGCCCCGAAAAGGCTCGGTCGTCGAATTTTTGTTCGAGAGTAGCCAGAAAAACCTGAGGGAATATTGAGTTAGTTTGGATGGGAAAATTCGGGTCCTCTCCTAGGGCAAAAAGGTTGGGGACCTGATCTTCAATTTTGACGACAAACGCGTTCGTCACCGCCTGCGAGTGAATGCAAACTGCGTTCAATGCGGTGGTTAACTCGTGGTGATCGGAGGGGTCGGAGCTGGAGAGCATATCGGGGTTGCCCTCCAGAAGATTCGCCATGGAGTGCGTCCGATCCAGCAGTTCATCCTCCAATTTTTTCAGATTTACGCGATAGGTATGGGTTATCACCATACTGCCGATCACGAGCCACAGCAGCACAACCGCTATCATACTCCAGTGTAACTGATGGCCCTGTCGGCGAAGAAACCCGAGATGGCTGAATACCATAATAATCAGGACGGCCAAGCCGCCGCCGGCGGAGTAAAGAAGCACATCGATTCCTGCGACGACGGGTAGGATCAAGGGAACCAGATGGGTGCCCAGCAGGTGGAGGAAAGTGCAGATGCGCAACGACCAAGGCCAGCGGGCCGACGCAGTTTTCGAGCGCGTGGCCGACCAATAGGCCCGACCAAAAAACCCTAGTGTCAGCCCCAAAGTTGCGATTCGGAGCGGGAACATCCAAGGCAAGATCGCGGCGTTGTAGTGTGCCAGCCAAGTCGTCACCAAGAGCACTCCGGACGTGAACATGTAACATCCCAGCCACAAAAACCTACCCTCGGTAATGCCGTGCGGGATGATCCCAAAAAACCATCCGGCGATACCGAATACAGCGACCGCGTGGGAAATCAGGAGAAAGTGGGTAAAAATTTCAGAGGTCAAAACGGCGGGGAATCATCCCGAAAGGCTACCGGTAAAGATGTTCGCTGAGAAATTGTTCGGTCAATGCTTCCCCGAAAAGGCGGTGCAGAAAGGGGCGACCGGGATTGTGAGCCAGATGATGGGCCTTATAATTGGCGACTTGGTCAGACGTGTGGGGATATCGCGGCCGCGTGATTACTCGGGCATGCGCCAACAGGATCCGGTTCCAAACAAACTCCGTCGCCGATTGGACTCGGGATAGCTGGGTGAAATCCTGCGGTCGGACAAAGAAATCATGACCGGACCGACAGTCATCATACCAATCTGGCTGGTCCTCGGCATTTGACAGGTCGTGAAATTGTTCGTGCGCGGCCTCGAGGATGACCTTGGCGTCGAGGAGGGTTGTTCTGTCGATGGGGGCTAGGTCGATCACGCCTACCACTGGCTTGGCGGTGAAGGTCATTAACTCACAGACAAAAATTGGCACAATGACTTCGGGCTCGGGGAAAAGCAGAATATTGAGCATCTCCGCTCGTGGCGTCTGTAGGTGCACCATTCTCCAGCTGAAGCGACCGCGGAAAAGGTGATCTTCAAACGTGAGGGTTGCTCCGTGAGAAGACTCCAACCGCGCGAAGTTGGGGGAGGTGACGTCCTGATATTCCCAGCTCCGCGGCACACTCTGGCGCATGCGTTGAAGGGTGGGGATGAAATGAGAATCAGTTTCGGAGAGTGAATTCATAGACGGTGATTTCCGTATTCGAATCGAGTCGGCGCCAAGTGATGGCGAAGCGTTGACTGGGGCTCACGGCCATGCCTTCAACGTTGGCATTCAAGGTCCCAATTTCTTGGCTTTGGCCGCCGCTGGAAAATCGGTTCAATAGCCCCGTTTCCCTGATGGTGAGCATGCCTTCGGCACAAAAGCACCATGCGGTGTTTTTCTGGGGAATCCGCCATTGGTGCCACGATCCATCCGGCGCCAATCCAATCGCCGTCAGGCTGTCTTTTCGGTCGTAATCCACCGCTACCCAGATGGGCGCGGTCGTCTGGCCTGATGCCTGCAGTAGTTGTCCGGGTAAATCCACTTCAGCGATGCCGGTGCCGGACTCGTCAACGATCAATAGCTTTGGTTTGGTGGCCCCGCCACAAATGGCCAATTGATGGTCGTTGATCCACGCGAGATGCGGTAAGCTGCCAGCCTGGCCCGCGGGAAGTGAAACCCGATTGTCGTTGTGTAAATGAGCAATTTCGCCCCGCTTTTCACCCGTCCAGGCCAACTTGGTCTGATCCGGAGAAAGTGCCATCACGGCGGCACCGGGACAGAAGCCGAGGAGTTCACGATATTCCCGGGTGGCGAGCGACCAGTGCCTGATTTTTTGTTGCATCGCATGCACAATCCCATCCGCTCCGACGAGCTGGATGGAGCGCCCCGTCTTGGACAAAATTTGTTGGAGAAATTGGCCAGTCCGTCCGTCGTAGAACTCGAGATGGGCTCCGGCATCAGCGACGATTTGGAGCCGGTTGTCGGCTTCGAGTAGGTGGAAATCGTTGAGGTTGGCTGGAAGTAAGAACCGATGCTGGACGGTGTTGCTCACTCCAGATTGCCAGGACAAAAACGGTGTCGCAGCTCGCGGCTTTAGCCGCGGCGTTTCGATGGGTCC
This sequence comes from uncultured Opitutaceae bacterium, assembly GCA_963977295.1. Classification (GTDB taxonomy): domain Bacteria; phylum Verrucomicrobiota; class Verrucomicrobiia; order Opitutales; family Opitutaceae; genus Actomonas. Next base: position 4,688 of record CAXBOL010000105.1, on the reverse strand, counting down.
GGAGAGCGGCATGCCGAGAAGCAGTTCGACCGTGCGCAGGGCGATCTTTCCGTCGGCGAGCCGATGCCGATGATTCTTTTGTAGGAGATTACGAAGGAAGCCTTGAATCTCCGCATCCAATCCCGGTATCTCGGGAATGGGCTCGGTCAGATGCGCGCGAGCGACCTCTTTGGCGGTGCCATGAAAAGGGCGGTCACCGGTCAAGAGTTCGTAGAGAATAATCCCGACGGCGTAGACGTCACTGGTGGGGTAAACTTCATCGTGGAATCGCTCTGGCGCCATGTAGGCAGGGGAGCCGACCAATTCCGTATCCGGTCCGATCTTGGCCAATTGTCGAGCCACGCCAAAATCCGCCAGCTTGTAGGTCGCGGTGCCAGTCGCCGGATCGATTTCCCGAAGGATGTTCTCGGGTTTGACATCGCAGTGCACCGATCCATTGCCATGAATTTGGGTGAGGGCGTTGAAAAGGTCTCGCACGATTTGCAGCGCCACGTGGGCGTCGCAGGATGAGTTTTCGTTCATCCAATCGCGGAGCGTGCCGCCAGCCACGTATTCAAACACTAAATAACAGTCGCCGCCCGCCAGATAGGTAAAATCAAGCAACGACACGATGTTGGGGTGCGAACTCTGCATCGTGTTGGCCAGCTCGCGCAAGGCCGGAACCCCGGGCTTGGGGGCGAAGTATTTTAGCGCCACCATATTCCCCGTCGCAATCTCCTCCGCCAGCCAGACCGAAGCTTCACTCCCCGCCCCGAGAGGAGAAACGATCCGATAGCGGTCTTGATCGACGGCGGGTTTCACGAAGAGCGGGGTGTCGTCCCTCCATTAGGCTTTGCGGCCGAATCGAGCGTGCATGTAGAGCAGCTGCCGCAAATTGCGATAGTCCTCCGGCAGGAATACGCCGATGTTGGATGTGAGCTCGGCTACTGCTTCGGCCCGCCACTCTTTGGTCAGGAGGCGTTCGTTTTTTTCGGCAGAGACTGAAACCCAGTAGGGGCAATCCACACAATGAGTTCCGCTGATGCGTTGAAGGGCATGGGACAACTTCTGCCGCGAACATTGACCATCGGGATTGGTCTCTTTGTAGCTCAGCCGGCACTTCTTGAATTCGGGTTGCCAAATACCCTTGATGAAATGCCGGGCGGGAATCTCCAAATCTTTCCGGTAGTCGGTAAATCGATACGACGCCCAGAGCTCTTCCAAACGAGCGGATAATTCGTCCTCGCTAAGGGCTTGTTCCTGGCCTTGATCGCTGGGCTTCAACGCCTCAGGCAGACCGTGGCGATCTATCATTCGCCACAGCATTTGACCGAAGTGGGTCAGGGCCGCGTCAGGGGGGGGCGTGCGGTCCTGTTGGTTAAAGAAGCGGTTGATGCACTTCTTTACCTGATGCACGAAACCCTCTTGAGCTTCGCCCCCATAGATCATGAGAGTGCGGCGATACGTTTGCGGGTCGTTGTAATTGGTAGTGAGCATGGGTTGCAGGCTTAGGTTGAGGCGATGGCGATTTCGGACTGGATGGCGGGATTGGCTTCGCGGAGAGGAGCCATCAAGGCCGACAGTTTTTGCACGTGGGAGACCGCTGTGCCATCGAGTAAGTTGGGCGTGTAGGAGAACATTCCGTCAAAGCAAGCGGGATCGGTTAATCCCTCGTCGCGAATCCACGCCGCAAACTTCGCCAAATCGGGTGAAGGCAAGGCGGTGATGTCCCAGGCCACGGCAAAGCGATCGGCTTCTCCCAGCGCTGCACCGATGGTGGCAGCTTCAAACATTGGGACGAGAAGGGTGATTCGACGGTAGTCCGAAGCCTTGGCTTTGAGTTGGCTCAGCGCCGCGCGGAGTGCGCTTGCGCTGGTGGAACTGCCGCTGGCGAGCACGATGGGGGCGGGGGCATACGGGTGCTCGACCGCCAGCTCTTCGAGTTTGAGAGGCCCCAAGACGCCCGCTAAACCGGGGTGATTGACAGGGGTTTCAAGACCGAGCAAGTAGGACAGGGACGGTTGGGCCGAAACTTCGATAATCAGATTACCGAGTAGTTCGCTCCCCGCCGTGCTTTTAAGAAACGTGAGCACGGTGGCATCACTATGAAAAATACAAAGAATTTCAGGAGAACTCATGGCGATTAGGATTTAAGATCGGCAAGAATTTGGACAACAGGGCTTTCGCCGACCCGGTGGTCGATGGCGTCAAGGCGGCCTTGGTCGGTGACGACAAAGGTGCAAACGTCAGCCCCACGACGAACACAACCGATCTCGGTGCAGCCGAGTTGAGCGCCGGATACGTGCTCCAGAAAGCCCTGGAGAATGCCAGCCAAGAGTGAGTCGACAAAGTCATCCACATCGTGGAGCACTTCCGCGAAGTAGCTGTTTTCCAAGGTGGCGCTGACGAAGCCGTGACTGGGGGCATCGCTGAGGTCGATCTTGAGCGTGCCCCAGCCATGTTGCTGAAAGTAGGCTTCGATGAATTTGACGTAGCCCTCAATCGGAAGTTCCGACTGACTGGCGCGACCGCTGCCAACCAGTTCCTGGTCGATGGTGCCAGCAACGCGCTTGCCCCAGGTGCGTCCGCAATTTTGGAAAATAATTTTCCAAGCCTCGGCGGTTTCTTCCAGTAGGGCCTGATAGATACCTCGCATCAAATCGGTGGATACATAGATAATGCGTCGGGCGGCACCGTTTTTAACGGTGCCCGCAGTGAGATCGTAGCTAAAACCGGACTCAGTAAAAAACTGGTCGAGGTTAAGCTTGGTGAGAATGTCGTCGGCAGTTTGCATGGGATATCAATCGTGGCTGAGGATGTCGATGGGGAGCTGAAGATAAGCTTCCATTTCGCTGAAAGCAGCGGGAGAAAGTGCTTTCTTGAGGTCGGATTTGAGGCGGTAGTAGCACTCGTAAATTGAGCGCTGGTGGGGTTTCAGATTGGCCAGTGCGGCACGAACTTCGGGCTCCGGGTTCAGGCGTCGGCTGGTGCCGGCCGGGATGTCGGGAAACTCGAACGATTGCAGGATGGTCTTGAACCAAATTAACAGTTTGTCGGCGAACCACTGCGGGTCACCCATCAGCATGGAGAGAGTAGCATAGGCCGTGACGTAACGCACATCCCGAATGCACTTGGGCATCGGTAGTTGATGAAACTTTGCGTAGGGGTAGATTGCATACAAGTCGGTGATGAGGTTGCGGACGATCTGGGCATCGTGAGCTTTGACCTCGCGGGCGGCTTCGACGCGTTCAGCGTGTTGACCAGCCACGGCGAGATAGAGTTCGAATTCGTCGTCGGTGAAGTGACGGCTTTCGGTGCGCTTGAAGAGTTCGGCCAACTCGGGATTTGTGCGGAGGGAGTCGAGGGAAGTGGTTAACATGAGATTAGCGGGTTGAATTGTTTTTCCAGTTCAGGTTCTTGAAGAATCCAGCGGCATTGGCACTGGAAGCAGGGGGAGTTGACTCGGTCGCCGCCGAAGCGGATGAGTTGGAGGCGGGCGGGGGTGATGCCTCGACGGGTGCAGCGTTCGCGGTGGACTTTGCCGCTGTCACCAGCGCGCTCCGGGTGGCGGCGAGGAGTGGGTTGGAGCGGTCTGGCGGAGTTCCGTCTTGGGCGGTTGGCGCGGGTTGGATCGAGATGGCAGGTTTGACATCTGCCTCCGCCGCCGCCTCGAAGGAGGCTTCGCCGCCCGCCCAAGCAATACCCGAGAAGAAACGTCCTGCCTCGGCCGGGGCCCGATCTCCCACCGAAGGCTTAGGGGTGATTTTAATCGGAGGGGGGGGCGTTTCCGCAGGTGAGCTGACAGACGTCGCCGCCACCGAGGCCGGCGCTTTCACCGGCGTGGGAGCTGGTGCCGTGGAGATCGGCTTCGGCGGAAGCACGGTGACCGTCGGCACTGAGTCTGTCTCGGTTGACGGCCGAGACTCCACCGGTTCCGGGGAAGGTCGAGCTTCGGGGGGCGGAACCGGACGCGAAGCACTGGCCAAAACGGGTTCAGCAGCGACCGGTGCGTTGGTCGGACTCCCGGACAGCGCGGTTAGGAAGGCTAGCGCCCGGTTGTAGTGGAGGGTTTTCCAAGCTTTCATCGCGATGGGCCTTAGGTGAGTTTGTTACGGATCTCTTCGGCGTTGGCTCCCTCTTGGTGCCAGAACTCCGCCGCATTTACTTGCTTGGCCGGTCCGACCATAAACTTACAGCAATCGTTGCCCATGGCGTAGCACTGCACTTCGATGGCCTGACGTTCGGTGCGTTCGTAGAAGCTCATTACGCCGGCGAACATGCCAGCGTAGAGATGGCAGACGGGTTTGCCGATTCGTTCCATGGAGTAGGCCACCGCGCTGTTGCGGATTTCGACGAAGCTGATCTCTTTGGATTTGAAGGAAAGATCCAACGTCCAGGCTCCCCAACCTTCGACGGTCAGGGGCCACCACCAAGTTTCAAACACGAAGCGTTGGTTCATCTGCCAAATGTCCAGTTTGCCGCCACCGAATTCGTGACGCATGCGGTGATTGAAGCGCTTCATGTCCTGAAGCCCCCATTCGTATCCGCACTTATACATGATCAAGTTGGCGGCATCACCGACGTCTTCGTGCAGACCGTTGTGAAGTCCGTTGACAAAGTCCTCGGAAACCGCGGCGGCGCGTTGTCCATCGCGCAAGTGAATCGTGCCTTGATCGGGATTCCGGCGGAAAAATTCGTCTCGCGTGTAG
>CAXBOL010000104.1:0-9920 GCA_963977295.1 uncultured Opitutaceae bacterium | reverse complement strand
GTGCTCGCATCAGTGAGATTCCAGAACGTGACTCGATCGATCAACTCACGGTGTTTGAGGAGGATCCGGAACAAGGCGACGTAGGCGTCGGCGAGTTCTTGTTCGACCTCGGCCGGCAGGCCGGCGACATAGGGATTAAGTTCGGCTTGCAAGGCAAAGTTTTGGGAGATGTCCGCCCCCATTTGACCTTGGTCCGGAAAGGGTAGGACCGAAATGTCGAGTTCGGTGAACATGACGGGAATCCCCAGCTCTCCGAATGCGACGATGCTGGTTTCCAGTTCATCCAAGGGCGGATAGCCCAACCCGTAGTGGCCCTGAATACCGATGCCGCCCACCGGAATACCCTGAGACTGCAGATCTTTGATTAGCGCGATGGCGGCGGCGCGTTTAGCGGGTTTGTAAAGGTTGTAGTCGTTGTAGTAAAGGGCAGCATCGGGGTCGACCGCATGGGTATACTCGAAGGCCTTGGCGATGTAGTCAGGGCCGATGATTTTATACCACGGTGACTCACGCCACGTGCCATCTTCGTTGAAAGCCTCGTTGACCACATCCCAACCGTCGATGCGACCTTTGTAGCGACCGACAACTGTCTCGATGTGGTGCTTCAGGCGATTGAGCAGGAGGACGCGGGACGCCGTGTGGCCCTCAGAATCTTCGAAGACCCAATCAGGCGTCTGATTGTGCCACAGCAACGTGTGGCCGACGGTGAAAGCTCCCTGGGCTTCGGCGCGCTCAACCAAGGCGTCGGCGACGTCGAAATTGAATTCACCCTCGGCGGGATGGATACGCTCCCACTTCATTTCGTTTTCGGCCGTCAGCGCGTTGAAGTGGGCGCCGATGAGACGTGAGGCTTGAGGATTTGAGCCTCGAATTTCTCGCGCGTTGAGAGCTACACCGATTTTGAAACTATCGGCATAGAGATCGGCCAGCGAGGGTTCGCCGCGGATGGGTTGAGCTTGAAGCGTCGAAGTGGTGACAAATAGGAGGCAAAAGGCTGGAAGGTATTTTGGAAAATTCATCGGTCGGGTTGAGCTGCGAATGAGAAACTGCGAACAGGTTGAGTCTATTCCGATCGGACGAAAATTCGCCCGATTCCTTGTGCTAAACTTAGACTTACCGACAAGGCGAGGGGCGCGAGTTCGCCTGGCTGGGGTGGGCGCGTGGGGGAGATCGATAAAATCGAAATCAATTCGGACAGGAACGCACCGCAGTCCTTCTCGGAGTGCCCAATGCAGGAGCTGAGCTTGCTCGCGATGAACTCACCTGGGGGGGACAAGGCCCTCGGGCGGGCAGGCGGGTTCGCGTGCGACCACGGATTCTCCGTCGGGCCTGCTCTGATGAAAAGAATTTCCCCACGAAAAAGGGCGACTCCACGATGGAGTCGCCCTGGCTCAGCTGGGACCTGAGGTGGAACGCTTAGCGTTTCTTGAGAATGATGGCCCAGTCCGCGGTGGGATCGGTTTTGGCTTGGCCGAGACTGACCTTGCTGCCGCCTTTGATGGTGGACTTAGGCGCGGATGTGGTGGTGCCTTCGCGGGGATTGAACCAGGTTACATCATAGCTGCTGGGATCGTTCGAGAGGTCGATAGAGACGTCACCGCCCTCCGGCAGATAGATCACGTAGAGCGAACCGGGGTTAGCGAGGCACCAATTCCCGTTAGCGCCTTGTTTGGTCCCCACGAGGGTATCATCACAAGTCAGTGAGTTCAGGTCGACTTTGAGATCGAGGAAGAACTTGAGGGCGATGCGACAGTAATCCCACGAGCGATCGCGACTCCGGAGATCTTCGGCGATAAGATCGTTCTCGAGCATACGGTAGCCGAAGTAATATTCCACGCCGGCGCCCCCGGCCATGAGGTTCCCCCACAGAGTGTATTTGCGGATGTCGTGCAGGTTGTAATATCCCCCGTTGTCGGTGGCGTTGCCGTCGAAACCACGGTAGCCGGGATCGGGTGGAACGCCCATGCCGGCCGGGTTTTGCTCGTCATTCGCGACGACCCAGGGACGACCGGCAGCGCGGCTGGCTTCGATCCATTGCAATGTCCGACCGTGAGCGGCACGCCAGGAGTTTTGGGCCGAAGTGCCCGTCAAATTGGACCCCTTGCCGAGCAGGCGCGTGTAGACCTCATCCTGCTGTTGGGGGAAGGTGTGGATCACGCGATTATGGCCGTAGGGATCGATGGATTCGACGTAGTTGAACATGGCGATCTGTTCTTCGTAAGTCTGCGTGTTCTCCTCTCCGAAGTTCCAGTTGAGGGCTAGATGGTGGCCGAAGCGGGCGATGATTTCGCGGAAATAGAGACGACGTTCAGGACCCGTTTCACCGGCATCCATGGCTTCAGGAATGATCTTGGGCGTGCGACCGGCCCCGGCGCGGTGGTCATCGAGTTCGTTCTCCTGTAATTTAAAATGCAGGTAGAGCCCGCGCTTTTGGGCGTGGGCGAACACGATTTCCCATTGGTCAAGTTTTGAGACGTCGTAGTGGAACTTGTCATCGCGTTCAACGAAAGGCCAAACGTTGTCGCCGTCGCCGCCGGCGTTGTAGGTGAGAAAGGAAAAGGCGTTGGCTCCTTTGGCGCCCAGATAGTTGACGGAGCCGATGATGCCCTTGCCTTTGTTGCCGTGCCAGACGGGATCACCGTTGCGCCAGTCGCCGACGTGAGGCCCCCACGTCTTGAGGGGAACGTTAGCTTTGAGGCCGATGGTGTTGTCGAAATCGACGTAAGCCAGCCAGGTTTCGGGAGCGTCGGCACCGGCCTTAAGAAAGGTGGTCCCGTCGCCGGCGAATTTCAGGTAGCGTGTGCCATCATAGGTGAGGCGGCCTCGAGCGCGAAAATCAGGAAATTTCTTGTCGGTGGCGGCGACTTGGAAACTACCCGTGATCCCGTCGTAAGGCGCGAGCGGTGTGCCGCCGTGGTAGGTCGCGGCGTTGGGGCCGCGGTGAAACGACACCGTGTAGTTCCAGGTGCCGGTTTTATCGGGGGACAAATGAGCTCGCCACACCGTGCCGGACTCAGCACCAGATTCCGCGGCCTTGCCGTCAGTAGCGAAGTATCCGGGCACCACATACGATGGCTCTCCGGAGGCGTGAGTGAAGGTGACGTTGAGGGCGTAGTCAGTGAAGGGATTCGGTCGTAGATCCTGTTCGTGCGCGAACGGACCCGCGAGATCGAGGGTAACCCGATGCCATTGCTTGAGGTCGCCATGAACCGTCACCGACGCATTGCCATCAGGCGCACGCTTACCGATCAAAGCAGCACGGCTGATGGACGGGCTAGGCGCTACGGATGCAGCTTTGATGGCGACTTTGCCCAGATCGCGGTCGACAGGCGAGAAAACGATCTTGGACCAGCGGGCGCGGGCGAATTCCTGCCCATCGGTGCCGACTACGGCCCGGATGGAGAGTTTCTCGCCCTCGTTGATTTCAACGAATTGCCACGTGTGATTGAAGTCGGGTCCTTCTTCGAACATTTCGGTGCTGGCGGGAACTTGCCATTCGCCGAGGGATCGTCCGCCGATCGATATTTCATAGGTGGATTGGCCGTCGTTTTCCCCGACCGCGTAGAGGGTCACGTGGTAACGGGCATTGCCGACGGGAACCGTGGTTTCGATGGTGGCGGTTTTGGCTTTCTCGGGGTTGATCGCAGCCCATTTACCCTTGTCCAAATAGAACTCAGTGGCCTCGAAAAACAACGAGCTGGCTAGTAGTGCCACGCCGTCGGCTTGTGCGGCAATCGCGGCAGGAAAGGCCTCGGGCTTTTGCCCGGACTTTACCACGGACGCAGGTCCGGTGTCTTCGGGCACGTAGGTGACGTCGCGCGCCATGACCCATTTATCGAGTTCGAAACCATCTTCGCGCATACTAATCTGGATGGTGTGCTCCCCTGCGGTCGGCACGTCGATGAAGAGCTGCATGGGCACGCCGACATGCACCGCTTCGGTGCGTTGTTTACAGTCCCATTGCCAAGATTGCTTCTTGACGGTTTGCCAGCGTTGGCCGCTTTCGGGCCAGGTGCCATTGATGCCAATGTGCATGCCATTGTCTTCCGGGCCGGTGGAGAGTATGCGTCCCCAGAAATAATAACGACCTGCTTGGGAGAAATGGACCCGGTAGGAAACGATCGCCATCTTGCCGGGCTCCGGAGAGAAGTTTTCGCCCCGGATCAACTTTTCATCATGGGTGCGACGGGTGTCAGGCAGGATCTCGAGGTAGGCGCCACCGCTGGCGTCGGCGGCATGGGAAGGGTCGGCATCGGGCTCGATGACGGGGGCGTTGACGGTGGAAATGATGTGCCAGGCACGGACGGCGGTTTCGTCTTGCTTGATGAAGTGTTCAGCTTCGACGGCGACAATACCGTCGACTTCGGCGAAAACCAAATCCGCCGGAGCAATCGGGGTGTTGGTCGTGTAGGTCAGACTCGCGCAGAGCAAGCCGGACAGGGTTAAGAGAGTTTGGCGGAGTTTCATAAGATGGGTGGAGTTGAGCTTAAGTGAGTTTGGAGACGGCGGTTGCCAGTGCCGCGTTGTCGCCGACATTACCGGGAAAAACGATGTAGCTGAGGCCGGGGAAACGGGTTTCGGTGCCGCACGCCCAGACGGGGATCCCGGGGAGGATTTGACCCCGCACCATCGCGCGTTTGATCCCGAGGGCTTGGGTGGCGACGTCGCTGGAGGTGATGCCGCCTTTGGCGATAAGGAAACGGGGGCGGGAGGTGAGTCCCTTAACGACCTCGATCAAGGCTCGAGAGACCTCATTGCCAATGGATATATTTGTCACCGCATCCGAACTACGGACCAATTCTCGGCTGGTCGAAAGCAAGGTGTTGCGTCCACGGCGGATGGCCGAGTTTAGACGATCAATCGCCCGAAGGATAACGGAATCGCGGAGCTCTCCGTCCAGTAGCTGGGACACCTGGAGTTCGATGTGATCGAGATCGTGGTGTGCGAGGAGATGCGTGAGTTGGGCGGTGGTTTTAGGGACGTAGGAGCCGGCGACGATCAGACCTCCGTTGGCCGAGGGTTGAACCATATCTGAGTCCGCCAGTAGCGGTGGAGGACGTTGCCCCAAACGCGCGGCGACAAATGCAGCGGCGCTGCGAGCGATAATTCTAAGCCCCGTGCGTTCAGCAGCGAGGATACCCGCGGTCACGACTTCGATATCGCCAGCGGTCACTGCATTGACGATCACCACACTGCCGCGGGGAGCCTCGAGAAGCCGTTGTTCGACTCCCCCCGGGCCCTCGCGGCGGATGAGATTCAGGGAAAGTGAAACAACCTGTTCAGCGGATACGCGTGCTTCCGTTTTTTCCTGCACCCAATCGCAAAGATTAGAACTCTTGTAGCCGAATACAGCATCGAGCGCGAACGGGGTTTCCGCCGCGGGGACCAAGGTATCACCTTCTCGAACGTAGTGCACATCGCCTAACGTGAATCGACCACCGGCTTCGAAATAGGGGGCGATAATGGTAAGATCGAATTCCCCGAGAACTTCGGCCAAACAATCGGTTTCCAAAGGGAAGTGACCTCGTAGGGTGGAGTCACTCCGACTGATGATGGAAAAAGGGCGCCCGGCGGCCGCTCGCAACAAACGTCGTGCAATTTGTCGATGCATGTTTCGCGACAACTCGGCCGTGAGCCCACGCGAGTTAGTCAGGATGAAGCAGGCTGAAGTGGGGTCTTCAAACTCCGCCGCCAAGGCTTCGACCGACCAGTGCGTTAACACCGGCACGTTGCCGATCGTTTGCGTGCCCGTGGGATCGTCGTCGAGGATCCAGACCTTCTGCGGATGCGCCGCGTTGGTCGATTGGATAAGGGTTAGGGCATCGTCCGGCCACGGAGCCGGGAGCGAAGCCATCGTCGAAGCGTAATCGAGGGGCGCACTCATTGACCGGTGATTTCAACCTGCACTCCGCCGGTGGCAGTTTTGTCGAAGAAAAGGGCGCGTTTTCCGCCGGTGCCTTGATGGAGTTTTGGGGCGGTGGGCACCGGGGAATCGGCTTGTCCTTGCGCGACATCAGCGACCTTGAGGCAAATATGGTGGAGCCCCGGCCCGTGGGCGGCGAGCCAGGCGCGAAGAGGATGGTCGGGCGTGAGGGGTTCCACGAGTTGCAGGTGCGTGTTGCCCAAATCAAGATGAGTCAATCGCACGGTGGCGTCGTTGACGTCTTCACTGTAAAGCACGGGGAAGCCAAAGGTGTCGCGCCAGAGCTTAAGGGCTTCTGCGGTGTCGGGAACGGCAACGGCGAAATGGTCGAGGCCTTGGTGAGGGAACGGGGTCATGGAATTTTCGAAATGGGATTGGTTGAAAACGAAAGGGAACAGTTAGTTTTAACCACAGATAAACACAGATGGCTTCGTCTACCGACTACGCACTGAAACGAGTTAGTGATTCTGCCTGAACGGATTGGATCCGTGTTTATCTGTGTTAATCTGTGGTTAAACAAAGGGACTGGGCTATTGGCAAAACCGTCTAGTCTTGGCTCATAGCTTTTCGACTTGGCCGGAGTGGTGGGAGCGGTAGGCGGCTTCGACTAAGGCGACGGTTTTGAGGTAATCTTCTCCGGTGCTTTCGAAGGGAGCGCCACTCAGTAAGCAGTCGGTGAAATGGCGTTGCAGGTGATAAACGCAGTCGCCGGCGAAATCGCGGCGCTCGTGAACGTAGTCGACCAAGCGAGGCGCTTCGCCCAAGCGTTTGAGGGTGATGCCACCTTCGGTGTTAAGCTCGAGGTGCCCCTTGGATCCGTCGAGGCGCACGGTGCCAAAGGTGTAGCGCGGATCGGCCGTCTCGGCCTCGTTGTAGCGGCTGGCATCGAGGATGGCCGTGGCGCCGGAAGCAAACCCACAAATGAGTTGTCCGGCATCCTCGCCTTTAATCACCGGATTGCGTTGCTGGAGTCGGGCGTAGACAGAATTGATTTCACCTCCCAGGAAGCGGAACGTATCCAAGAAGTGAACCCCGGTCTCGTAGATGAGCAGTCGCGGATAGTCGCGAAAGAACGGTTGGCGGGCCAAATAAGCATCTTCAGGCCAGCCGTCGCCCATACGCATGCGCACCGAGATGGAGAAGAGGTCTCCAATGGCGCCGACATCGAGTTGGCGTTTCATTTCGCGATACCACGGTTGCCAACGCCAGTTTTCGTGAACCATCAGCCGCACGCCGTGTCGAGCAGCCTCGGTGACCACGGCCCGGCTTTCTTCTTCGGTCGGTGCCACCGGCTTTTGGCAGATGAGGTGAACGCCTTTCGGGGCAATCATCTTGACCAACTCGAGGTGAGTTTCAGGAGGCGTAATGATGTCGACGAAGTCTGGTTTCGCCTCGTCGAGAGCACGTGAAAGGTCGTCCCAGGCGTAAACGTTGGCGACACCGTGACGTTCGGCCGCGGCAGCGGCGCGAGCGGGATTGCGGTTGGACATCCCGACGATCTGAACCTCAGGGATTCGGTTCCATGCTTGGTATTGGAAGTGGCTGAAGTAGCCGGCTCCGAGACAAAAAACTTTGAGGGACATGGCAGGAAAAATGAGATCGATCAGTCGCGGGCACGAATGAATGCAGCGGTTGAAATCAGCCGTTAGCTTGAATCGAATTTTCGGGTTTGATGAAAAACCAGAGGGCGACCGCGAGGGCATTCAAGCCGGCGGCGATGAAGAAGAAGGGCGTCGATGCACCGGTCCACGCGAGCAAGTAGGGGAAGGCGAGACTGGTTGCGAAAGAACCAATGTTTCCCGCCATGTTCATCGTGCCGGACACCGCGCCTGAGCTGCGCCCGCCGATGTCAACGCATGCGGACCAAGACGGTGAGAGGGTCATGTCAGCGCCGAACACGGCGATCGTAAGGAAGATCACTGCGGGTAGCGCGGTCGTCATTTCCAGACTCACCAGCAGTCCGATGGTGGCGAGGGCAAATCCCAAAATAGCGGGAACACGACGGGACACCGCGACGCCGTGTTTGCGATAGAGAAAGTCGACCAACCATCCGGAAAACCAGTTGCCGGCAGCGCCCCCGAGCAGCGGCAACGCGGCGAGTAGGCCTGCGTCTGAGGCCGTTAAATGATAGGTGCTTTTTACGTGGGTGAAGAGCCAAGAGAGGCAGAAGAAGAACGTGAAGTTCGAGCAGAAATACTGAGCCATGAGCAGACGCACGTCGCGGTTGGCGATCAGTTGCGAGAACTTCAGGTTTGGGGTGTTGGCTTGGGAAATGCGTTGGCGGTTTTCGATGATGTGCGCTTTTTCGGTTTCACTCAGCATCGTGTGCTCTTCCGGGGTATCGCGGAAAAAGAACCACCACGCCCCGGCAAAGGCCACGCCGAAGAGCCCGAGGATCATAAACGACCCCTTCCAGCCGGTGGCGTCGATTAGCCACACCATGAGCGGAAGGGCGAGCGCGCCGCCGAGTCGGGAGGCCGAGAAGTTAATGCCGGTGACGAGCCCGCGTTCCTGGGTGGGAAACCACGAAAGGGTGGCGCGCGCCATTCCGGGAAAGGCGCCGGCTTCGGATGCGCCGAAGAGGAACCGGATGATCAGCATGGAGACAAAATTGAACCCGGCGGCGGTCGCGGCGGTGAGGATTGACCACAACGCAATCACCCCGGTCAAAAGTTTCCGAGGGCCGGCCCGGTCGGCGATGATACCCGATGGGGTTTGGGCCAGCGCATAGCCGAGAGTGAAAATGGAAAGGATCCAACCAAATTGCTTATCGGTCAGGCCGAGATCCGCCTTGATACCATCTCCCGCGACTTGGATACAAGTGCGGTCGATGTAGAGTAACAGAGAAATCAGAAAAGTGGCTAAAACGACGAAGGAGCGACGAGGCATGGCGGACAAGGGGTTGAGGGAAGAAAACGTTTAGGCGGTGAGGGCGTCGGGGGCGATGCCTTCGATGGCAAAGGCGCGCACCGGCGAACCATCGCTGTTCTGCAGCTTAAGTGGTAACGCGCCGAAGAGCACCCGGTCGGACGTGAGTTGATCGAGATTGGTGAGGCCTTCGACGATGGTGACGTTTCCGCCGAGGAGAATCTCGTGGATGAGCGTGACTTCGGGGAGGTTGTTTACATCGGCAACGGAAGGCGGCTCGACTCCGAGCATCTTGACGCCGCGCTCCACCATCCAGCGGGCAAGTTCTTCGCTGATGCGAGGCATGGCATCGCGGTAAACATCGGGGTTGCTGACGTGCGCACTCCAGCCCGTATGGAGCAGGAGACTATCTCCCGGCAGCAGTTGAAATTTAACTACACCCAGCGAATCGGACGTGAGCAAAGCCTGCTGGGGGCAAGGCGTGAGTCGGATCACCCAAGCCGGACCAAAACAGGTCGAGAGAGGCGTTTGATCGATGGTGCCGGGACCCGCATCAAAGTGGACCGGCGCGTCCATGTGCGTGCCGCTGTGGGAATAAAGATGCCACGTCGATGCGTTCCAGCCGTCCTTGGCTTTGGTGAACGCGGGCTCGGTCGACACGCCGCGCATACCGGGAACGACGGGAAGCGTAAGATCGATGAATCGGGGCATGAGGTGGAGAAAAGGCTGAAAGCGGGAAGGCGGAAAAACTAAAAGTAGCAGATGCTGGATTCCTAAAGGGCCGCAATGACTTGGGCGGTGATGGCGGCGGTGCCGGTGGTGCCGCCGAGATCGGCGGTGAGGTTGGTCGGGTTGCCCATAACTTGGGTCACGGCGGATTCAATGAGGCGGGCGCCGGCGATGGTTTCCGGGGTGCCGAGCCAGTCGAGCATCAGGGCGCCGGAAAGGATGGTGGCGATGGGATTGGCAATGCCTTTGCCTGCGATCGACGGCGCGGTCCCGTGGGAAGGCTGGAAGAGCGCGTATTGCGGGCCGATGTCGGCGGAAGGAGCCATACCCATGCCCCCGACAATTCCCGCGGCCAAGTCCGACAGAATATCGCCGAACATGTTCTCGGTGACAAGGACGT
>CAXBOL010000103.1:0-10028 GCA_963977295.1 uncultured Opitutaceae bacterium | reverse complement strand
GGTCGTCCTTCAAGTCGGGCAAACACGCGGTGGGCACTCGGGCCTGACGGAAAAGATGCATTGTCTGAATCGTCAGCGAATCACGTGCCTGTGTTCAAAAGTCACGGAAGATAGACCGTAGATACCACGTCGCTGGCTTCAACTTTACCGGCGGGGGTTAAAATGCTCAGGGATTCGAGTTGATCGATTTGAGTTTTAAAGCGATCGAGGGAAACGCGACCGATTTGATCATTGCCTCCGTTGACCCGACCAATGACCAGCTTTTCGTCGATGATCATCTGGCGGGAGTAGTTGAGAAACGCGTCGGTGTTCTTGGGGTTAACCTGTTTCAACAGCTCGTGGGCGGGGGTGGGGTCGTTCTCGAGGTAGTCCCGCCAACCGCGAATGAACACTGCCATGAACTTCTTCACTTGCTCGGGGTGCGCGGCAGCCCAAGGGCGATTAGCGACGAGCACGGTGTAGGCGTCGAACCCGGCGTCCCAAGCGTAAAGGTATTTCGGTTTCTGTGCTCCGGCTTGTTCGATGTAAAACGGCTCGGCGATGTAGAACCCCTGTTGAATAAAATTCCGATCGGCGATGAAGTTTGCCACCTGAAAGTTCTGGGGAATGATGTTGAAATCGATGTCATACTTTTTGCGCAGGTAGGGCAAAAATGCCCACTCGGGGCGGGCCATGATCGTTTTGCCGTTCAACTCGGCGAAGGTCGTAATGGGGTTGTCGGCGTGAAGCATCAACACCGACGGATCGTTTTGAAAGACCGCCCCGATATTGACGACGGGCAGACCTTCGGCGATGCCGAGGATGGCGGTGGTGCTATCGGCCTGCGCAATGTTGGCGCGATTGGCGGCGAGTTTCTGCATGGGGAACGCACTCGGACCGCCTTGATCGAGGGTGACGTCCAATCCGGCCTCGGCGAACCAGCCTTTCGCCTGCGCCTGATAAAAACCACCGTGTTCTGGTTCGGCCACCCAATCCAGTTGCACGCGGATGGGGAAGTTACCGGTCGCGGCGGTTTCGGTGGTGGTCGGCTCAGACTTGGAGCATCCAGTGAATCCGAGGAGAGCCGAAGTGAAGATGAAGGAGAGCAGGCGAAGCAATTTCATGAATACGCCTATGGTGCGTGGCATTCGTTCTGCTGGCAATACTGCGGCTACGATCTTCAGATCGATAGTTGGGCCGAGGACCTTGCGCGGGTTGCCTCGGTAGGAATGGTTTCCCGCGTCATTTCAATTAAACAGTTATGACCTTTTGTCTTACCCGCCTCGTGCAGAGGCTCTTCGTTGGAAATGTGCTCGTCTTCGGATTGAGCGGAACTTTGGCGCGAGCCGAGTTGGCGGTTCATTTGGAGCCGTCGTCATCATTTGATCTTAAAATTTCGGGTGGCTTGGCTGGTCAGTCAGCCGACGAGGCTCGTTATGTGACCTGGGAGGCACTGAATCAACTTCCCACCCAAGAGTTGGAACTCGTGGGTGAATTCGTGCCTGGTCGCCAAACGGTGCGGGTCGTGTTTATCGACCAGCTCTGGTCGGTGTTGCCGGTGGCGAAAGACGCTGATGTGCTATTGGCCTACTGTGCGGACGACTATTTTTCGATCTACTCGAGCGAATTTATTGCGCAGCAGCGGCCCTTTTTGGTGTTGGCGATCAACGGGAACGGTCCGGAAAAATGGCCGCCCGAAGGCCTGACCTTTAACCCGGGACCGTATGTGATCACCGTGGCCGATGAAGTGGTGCCCGGCTCCCGATCGATTCTCGATGTAGGCCATAAGCGACCGTGGGGCGTGAATGAAATTCGCTTCGTCAACGGCGACCATGCGCTTGCGCCGGCGTTTGCCGACAAGTGGGCTGAGTTGAGTCCGTTGGGCGATCAAGGTCGCACGATCTGGGTGAATTCTTGTTCAAGTTGTCACCCCGGGCCGGGCGGCCTGGTGGGGGGCAACAAGAGCCAGCGTCCGTTCGAAGTGCTCGCAGCACATGCCCGGTATAATGAGCCTTACTTCCGGCAGTATGTGCGTGATCCCAAATCGCTCGTGCCCAGCGCCAAGATGGAGCCCCATCCGCACTACACCGATCCGCAAATGGATGCGTTGGTCGCGTTCATTACGGCCGACGGGAAGTAGCGAGGGCGGGGTCGGACCAGAGCCACGATTCAGGATTTGGGGGCGAGTTTTTAATCAACCCCATCTCTTTACTGGCGGTCTGGAGAGACCGCCATTTTTCCGTCCGCATGGCGGGCATGGCGTGACCGGAATCATCGAGCACAAAAGGACGAAGCGCAGTGAGCGCTGCCGCAATGTGATCCCGTTCCGCCGACGATCCGATTTGGCGAGCCACCGCAGCCACAGCCAATTCAGGGGCCGCAAAGGCCCGATGCCAGCCCTCTCGCGTGGCAGCGACAAAACGAGCGAGCGTGGTGGCATGATCTGCAACCTGAGTGCGGGTGGTGTAAAGGATTTCCGAATACGACGGAAAACCCATGGCGGCGAAGGAAAGAAACTGAGTGGGGGCGGGCGCGGCGGCCCGTTGCAGCCTAACGTATTCCTCGGAGGCGTAACCTTGCATCGCGACCACTTGGCCGGAGAGCAGGGGCGTGAGATCGTCTTCGACCCGCACGATCTGGAGTTGGGCCTCGGTCACCCCGGCACGGTGGGCAAACCACTTGAACAATGCATCGGCATAGGCATGCACCCCGATGGGACGATTGGCGAAGTCGGCCGGGGACTTTATGCTCGCCTCGACGAGACTCATGGCTCCGGCGGGGCTTTCGCGCAACATGGGAGAAAGTGCGATCAAGTCGTCGCCGCGGTCGAGTTTTTGCAGCAGAATGTAGCCTTCGATCGAACCGACGGTGCAGACCTCCGGATCCCGACTCAGATCGGCGGTGCTGTCCCGACCGTAGGCAAATGGCGTGATGCTGACTTCCAGACCGGCTTCGGCATAGAGACCCTCATCAAGGGCCACGTAGATGCCGGCAAATTGGGCCGAAGGAAACCAGCCTTGATTGAAAACGACGAGTTCAGGGTCGGGCGAATTGGCAAAGCTGGACGAATAAGCCAAGCCGACCAGCAGGAGATGAATCGGACGCACGGGAGGGACTGATTACAGATCCACCATCGCCTGGAGTTCAGGCGGGAGGAATTCGAATGACACGTAGGCTTCGAGAGCCAATGGTTCCCGCAGCACACCGAGATCAACCAAGCTTTCGCCCATCTCGGTCAGCCGGTCGCGTTGCAACAGCCCTATGCGTTCGTTTTGATCGGGATCGCCGTCGACGAGTCTGTTTTCCCGCATGGTGTCGATGCTGAAGGTCATGAACTCTTCGTTCATCGCTTCGTTGCGGGAAGCGATCATGGCCTTGGCGGCGGTGGCATCGCCGTAGATGAAGTGGTCCCATCCTTTAATGGACGCGGCCACAAATGCGCGGATTCGGTCCGGGTGTTCGCGGGCGTATTTCTTGCTCGTGAAGATCACGCGGTAGGGATCGTAGCCAGGTTGGGCGAGGAGTAGAGTCTTCGGCTTACCCCCGTTTTGGCGGACGAAGTAGGGCTCGTTGGTGATGAAACACTGTTGGATGAAATTGGGGTCGGACATGAACTGCGCCAGGCCGTAGTTCATGGGGATGATGCTCATCTCAAGATTGTAGCGCTTCTCCACATTCAAGGCCCACGCCGTGCCGGGCGTGCTCATTACAGACTTGCCATCCAGATCGGCGAGCGAGTTGACGGGATTGGATTCGTGGAGCAACAGCGCCTGCGGATCGTGTTGCATCAGCGCGCAGACGATGACGATGGGGAGCCCCTCCTGCACGGCGAGCATGACATCGTCACTGCGTCCCATCGCCAGTTCGGCTTTACCGGTCGCGACCTTTTGTGGTCCGAGAGAACCCGGTCCGCCCGGAAAAATTTCGACCTTGATGCCTTCGGCCTCGAACAATCCTTCGGCTACCGCTTGATAATAACCGCCGTGCTCGGGTTGTGGATACCAGTCAGTTTGGAATCGCACGATGGGCGGACCCTCTTCGGCCTCAGGTTTCTGGCCGCAGCCCGTCAAACCGAGCAGCACTCCGCCGGCAGTAAGAATGGAAGTAACGATGGAAAAACGGAATTTCATGAGTCGGTTTTGGCGTAGGAATCGTGCCATTTGTGAAGACTGAACCAGCCGAGCCCG
Source organism: uncultured Opitutaceae bacterium (assembly GCA_963977295.1). GTDB lineage: Bacteria > Verrucomicrobiota > Verrucomicrobiia > Opitutales > Opitutaceae > Actomonas. Next base: position 5,862 of record CAXBOL010000103.1, on the reverse strand, counting down.
ATGCCGATACCAGCGAAGGCAAAGCCGAGGGCACAACTTGCCACCGCGGTGGCGAACAGAGCTGCGATTTTAAATTGAGAACTGAAGATGATGGTGAGGAATCCGAGTCCGCCCTGACCTCCGGCGGAGTTGCCGGCGTAGAAATCGCCGACGATTGCCGATGGGGGCGAGGGTGGCTGCGATTCGCAGGCCGGTGAAAAAGTAAGGTAACGCTGCGGGCACGCGGAGCAGGAAAATCTCTTGGTGCTTCGACGCTTTGCACATCTTGAAAAGGTCCACCAAATTGCGATCAGTGGAAATGAGCCCCTGCGTGGTGTTGACCGTGAGGGGGAAGAAACAAATGAGAAAGGTAATGATGGTCACACTCGCGAGACCGGGGCCGACCCATAGAATCAGAATCGGCGCGAGCACGATGATCGGCGTCATTTGTAGGATCATCAAATACGGGTAAAGACTCGCCCGAATCAATGGCGTGAGCGAGAGAATCAAAGCAAAGATAAAACTGACGATTACCGATATGCTAAATCCAATCACAGCGCCCTTGGTCGTGTTGACGGTGCCGGACCATATTTGCGGACCATGGTCGCCAAAGGCCCGGATGATTTCATCGGGCGTGGGGAGCAGAAACGCGCGTTCGTCGCCGAGGCTGGCGCGCACCGCATACCAAATCCCGATAAACACGACGCCCATGGCGAGCGGGAGAATGTAGGTGAGATATTTTTTGGGCATGGGGCGACGGGTCAGGGTTGAAGGTTTTCCACTTCGCGGAGGAGTTTTGAGACTTCTCCCACCAGACGCTGATACTCTGGCGATTGTCGGGTGTCATTCGTGCGCGGATACGGAAAGTCCACTTTGATTTCGCGATAGAGTCGACCAGGATTGGCGCTGAGCACGAAGATGCGATTAGACAGAAATACGGCTTCGGCCACGGAGTGGGTCACGAAAAATGCGGTCCACGCCTTTTGCTCCCGGATGGAGAGCAGCTCCTCGTTTAGGTGGTCGCGGGTCATCTCGTCGAGCGCGCCGAAGGGTTCGTCGAGCAGGAGGATTTTCGGAGAAAGGGAGAGCGCTCGCGCGATGGAGACGCGCATCTTTTGGCCGCCGGATAGTTGTCGCGGGTAGTAGTCCATCCGCTCCCCCAGTCCTACGAGTTCCAAACACTGGCGAGCGACTTTGGTGCGTTTGGCGCTATCGGTGCCGCGAAGTTTGAGCGGGAGCTCGACGTTGCGTTGAACCGGTAACCACGGGAGCAGGGTGGGTTCTTGAAACACGAAGGCCAACTCCTGGGAGGCGTTTTCCGGTCTTACTCCTTCGACGGTGGCTGAGCCGGAGGTGACGGGGTTCAGGCCTGAGATCAGCTTGAGAATGGTGGATTTCCCGCAGCCACTCGGTCCGATCAGCGAAATGAACTCTCCGCGGTGCACGGTGAATGAAATCTGGTCGAGGATAACCGGTCCGTCGCCGTAGCGTTTTTCAACGGCGTCGAAGCGGACGATGGGCGGAGAAGTCGACATGGGCAGAAATTAGGCAGCGATAACGGGAAGGATCAATCGCGAGGGGCGATCAAGGTCATGATAAACGATCTGGACTGCGCGTTCAAACTCAGCGGGAGTCGAGACGCGAGCGGGATCGGTCGTGGTATTCGGCGAGCGGACAAGCAAGGGGAATGCCGAACTCGCGACATCGAGACGAATTGCTTCGCCCGGACCGACCGAGAATGCAATCGGATCAAATTTTATCACAATGACGGCACCCTCCGGGCCATCGGCTTGGGCCGGGGAGGCCCCGAGGGAAAGGAAACGGGCGGCCCCATCAGTCCCCACGACGGAGAGCCGGGCGACGAAATGGGTTTGTGGAGCGGAGGACCTCACGTGCAACACGCACAGGGCGTCGCCGGCGATGGTCAGGCCGGCACTCACGGTGGGACCGGTGTAGACCAGCACGCCGTTTTCTTGCTGGGAGTTGGAGAGGGCGTGGGGGCCTAAGTTGGCAATCCCGGCCTGGTTACCGCCTGGCGCGCAGAAAGGGAATTCCGGATCATAGAGAAACACGTCCTCGGGGCCGTGGGGGCCCGCGGCGGATAGCACACCGTCGCCGAAGGAGGAGTTGGCGCGCGAGGTGGATTGCAGAAACCATTCGCGGGACTCGGCTTCGGCGGGAGGCCAGGCCATGCTTTCGGCCCAGGTGTTGGCCCCGAGCACAAAATACCTCACCGGGGCAACGGGGACCGAGGCGGCAGGCGAATCGTGATCGAGCCAGTAGTGAAACCATTTGGCTAACGCCTCATTGACCCGAGGCTGGGCTTCCGGGCCCAAATCGACTCCTGCGACGGACTGCAGCCATGGCAGGTGCGCCCGGCCAGCAGCACCTGGTTGGGGTGTTGGGCGGCCATGGCGCGGTAGCCGTCAACTGATCCGCGCAAATACATGTCGAACCAACCGCTGAGGTGAAACATGGGCAAATTCATTTCGGCCACGCGCGTCAGCAGATTGAACGGCTGCCAGTAGGCGTCCGGTTCGGGGTGGCGCAGCCAGTCGGCCACGTAGGACGGGACATCCTCGGCCGTGATCGGGTCAGTTTCGGCGACGGGGAGTGCGGCGCTCAGGGAACCGCGGGAGCGCCAAGAACCGTCGATCCGGGGTGCGGAGGGTGATCCCTCGCGCCATGCGTCGTCGCACAGCATTTGATTGCCCCAGTCGACAGTGTGGTAGAGTTGCAGAATGCCTTCGCGGTAAAACCAACCGGAATAGAGGTCGAAGGCGGTCATGTGCGGGGCGATCGCTTTCAGGGCAGGAGGGCGACCGACGGAGGCGGCAAGTTGGGTATACCCCTGGTAGGAAAACCCATACATTCCCACTCGTCCGTTACTGCCGGGCAGGGCGGCCGCCCACGCAACCGTGTCGACGCCGTCTTCGATTTCGTTCCGGAATGCGTAGAATTCGCCTTCGCTGTCGCCTCGGCCGCGCACGTCCTGGATGACGACCATGAACCCTTGCCGAGCCCACCATGTCGGGTGGGCGTAAGTGATGGTGGATGCCAGGGCCCGGCCATACGGCTGCCGCATGAGTAAAACCGGCCATGGTCCTGCGCCCGCGGGGCGATAGATATCCGCGACCAACTTTACGCCGTCGCGCATCGGTGCGGCGACCCCCGCGTCGAGGGTCAGTCCCGTAAATGCAGCCTGCAGGTTGCCAGCGATCACGTGAATAGAAAACGAGGCAAGGCGGCGGGATCGGCTCCGGCCGGCAGGGGGGCCGCTTTCATCTTGCCGGGATTGAGCAGGGAGTGCGGGTCGGCTTCCGCTTTGAGAGAAACTTGCACATCGTAGCCGAGGTCACGTCCGCCTTCCTCGATGAAGCACGTGTGCGGATTGGCGGTGAACACGCCAATTTCGGTGCAATACTCGATGATCTCTCTCAAGCGCGCTTCCGATTTGAAATGGACCAACGGAATGCCGCCGCAGGCGATGACGTTGTGCACGCCCATTTTGGCGTTGCCGCGCGTGAACTCGAGATGGAAAAGCAGTTCGCCGGGGAACTTGGCGTGGAGGAGCTTGAATTGCTCGCGGTAGTTGTCGCCAAAGCCACTCTGGACGTAGGTCCATTTAGGATCGGTTTTAAGCGCCCATAAGGTCGTGTGATTCCACGTGTAGTCCGACAGCATCGGGGGTTTGCGCGGAAAATGGTAGGGGATGCGCTTGGGCACGGTCAGTCCGGCTGCCTCGGCGCGGGCGACCACGGCATCGGCGTTGGCCTCGTCGACCTCGAGGAAAATCAAATGATGGCCGGTGGGATAGAATCGTTTGATCGGGGCGAAGAAGGACCCGATCGGATTCTCCAAAACCGAAACCAAGCGTTTGCCGACGTCGGCGTCGCCGGCAATTTCGGCGGCAAAGTCGAGCAGGGGGTCCCACTCGAGTCCAGCGACGACGAGCTGTTGCCAGGGACGCGCGGGCGCCAGTCGAAGTTGCACCTCAATGATGATGCCATTGGTGCCGTAAGCGTGAAATACACGCATGGTTTCGGCTTCTTCGAGCGTGATGATCTTGGGCTCTGCTTCGACGGTTAGAATCTTAAACCGTTTGATGGTGCCCGGCTCGCGTAATCCCCCGTGAGTGATGGACCCAATACCACCGGACCCCCCGCCAACGAAGCCAGCGATGGTCGATTTAACCCAAGTGGAGGGGTAGCATCGCAATTCCCAGCCGAGGGGGCGGGCTTGATTTTCGATGGTGGACAGGCGGGCCCCGGGCTCGGCGGTGACGACGCCATCGCTCAAATCGATGATTTTGTCCATCCCTGAGAGGTCGATGACGAGTCCCCCGTAGAGCGGCACGCTCTGACCGTAGTTTCCGGTCGCAGCCCCACGCGGGGTGATCGGGATATGGTGCGCGGCGGCAAGCGACACGACCTGACGGAGTTGCGCCAGATCGGTGATCTTGACGGCGGCGGCGGCCACGCGGTCGCCGATCCGATCGGTCAAGACCGGGGAATACCAATAAAAATCCTTGGACAACGTCTCAAGGCCGGGACCGCCCGTGGTAATTTGTTCGGTGCCCACGATAGCGGTGAGCGCGGCGATGAGGTCAGAGGAGAGAGGAGTGAATCCGGGAGTTTGCATTAAAAGAAAAGAGGCGAAAGTGAGCTGGCACCGAGCCAACGCGGCGACGATGGGGCAGAGGCGATTACCCTTCGGAAGTGAAGAAAATTGCGCAATGCGCCATGAATAAATGGCATGACAGAGTGTAAGCGGTTCGCGTGCCGATCGTGATGGTGATTTTAGCGATACTCTGGCACCGCATGCCTACGGAGTGGGAGGGGCAGGACGGATGGCACGTGCGTTGCTCGGAGGGACGAGATGATGAAATTTATCCGATTCGTGGGCTTGACCGGGTTGTTGGCGTGGGGAATGGCGAGTAGTCAGGCGGCAGTGGAACTCCCATTGACCATTGAACGTGGAGCCGCCGGGGATTTGGCGATCTCGGGAGCGTGGGCTTCGATTCCCGCCGGTGAGACCCGCTACGTGTCGCGTGAAGCCTTGGCGAACCTGCCGGGGGTGAAAACCGTAACCGACCGCATTTGGCCCACGGCCAAAGCGGTGGAAATGACCATCCTGCCGCTGACCGAATTGTGGGCGGCCTTGGAACCGGAAGCCGGGACGGACGGTATCGTGCTCAAGTGCGGCGACCGCTGGGAATCGTGGATGCCGCAGGAGTTGTTGGTCGGCAAGGGACCGTATCTGATTCTCTATTACGAAGGCCGGGCGCCGGAAGACGAGGGAGGGTGGCCGACGTTTCTGGGGATTGAACCCATGGCACCGTATTATGCGTTTGTCAGCCCCACCGAGCACCCCGCATTCGTGGATCTTACGCCTCACGGCATGATTTCAGCCACGCAGATTGTGGAGATTTCGGCAGCGAACGAAGCGTCACGCTATGCACCTTTTTATGCCGGGAAACTTGCGGAGCTGTCCGGTCCGGCCGCGGTGGGGCGCGACTTGTTTTTGATGCGTTGCAACAACTGTCATCAGGGGGTGGGGGACGTGGGCGGCAACGTGTCGCAACGGCCGTTCATCTTGCTGCAGACCCACGCGACCCTGAACGCAGACTACTTCGTCAAGATGGTCACGGACCCCAAACAGTTTTATCCGGAAACCATCATGCCGCGGCACCCCGATTTTAAGCCGGTCGATTTTGAAGCATTGATCGCCTTCATGGCCGCGACCAAGGCAGCGCAGGAGTGAGGCTGAGTGCACGCTGGCGCCACCTAGGTCTTCCCGGACAAGAGTGCCTCGTGTTCTTCAGTTGGGGCCATTGACATTCGTCTCACACAAGGGGCTCTCGGTATTTAAATGTTACAGAAG